>JAHDDJ010000124.1 GCA_020629385.1 Erythrobacter sp. | reverse complement strand
CAGAAACACGCCCAGCACGCCGGCCAAAGGCATCATCGACAATATTGGCGAAGGCAACGCGGTGTCGATGGAGAAGCTCGCATCGCTGTCGCGCGCATCGAACGCCTCGCCATTGGCAACGGCGCGCTTGACCATGCGCGACAGCAGGAAATAGCCCAGTGTCGCCATGAACAGCGCGACCACCAGACTGACTTGCCATGCGGCATAGGCAGTCGTGCCCAGATAGGGCATCGGGATCAGGTTCTGGATTTCGGGCGAGCCTGCACTGGTCATGGTGAATGTGACCGATCCGAAAGCGAGCGCACCCGGGATGAACCGGCGCGGCAGATCGGCCTCGCGGAACAGCTCCACCGCCAGGCCATAGACCGAAAATGCCACGATGAAGACGCTGACACCGCCATAGGTCAGTACGGCGCAGGCCAAAACCGTTGCAGCCAGCGCATAGCGGCTCCCCAGCTTGCCGGTAATGAACCGGGCGACCGAGGCCGCTGCGCCCGATGCTGCCATGACTTCACCGAAGATCGCGCCAAGCAGGAACATCAGGAACCAGTCCGCCAGAAACTTGGCGAAACCGGCCATATAGCTGCTGGCGAAATCGGGACCGGTGGTGCCATCGGCCAATGTCTCGGCAAGCGGTGGAAGCAGGGGCAAGCCCGCCGAAACCGCCACCACAAACGCCGCAACCGGTCCGGCGATCAGAATGTTGACGCCTCTGACCGCCATCCAGATGAGCAGCGCAAGTCCGCCGATTAGTCCGATCCAGCTCAGCATGATCCCTCCTGTTGCGGAAGGCTCCATGGCGCGGGCTGCGGGTCAGGTCAAATCAGAGTGCAGAAACATGCTGCGCACGAAAAAGCGGGCCACCCTTCCCGGATGACCCGCCCACTCGGTGTGTATTCCGGAAACTTACTTCAGATCGTCTGCGGTAAGAGTCGAGAATTCGGTTGTTTTGGTGAGGTTCGCAGCGCGAACATCTTCTGGCGATGCAACCAGACCGATTTTGGCCAGTTCGCCTTCCTTGTCCCAGTGCTTGGGCCATTCAGCGACATATTCACGCAGGCCGGGGATGCTGTCGAGATGTGCTTTCTTCACATACATGAACAGCGGGCGTGCGCCCGGATAGGCGAAGCTGGAAATGTTTTCATAAGTCGGCTCGACACCGTTCATCGGCAGACCCTGCACCTTGCCGGCATTCTCCTCGAGATAGGAATAGCCGAACACGCCGATCGATTTCGGGCTGTTGCTGATCTTCTGGACGATCAAATTGTCGTTTTCAGCCTGGTCGACATATTTGCCGTCGCTGCGCACTTCGGTGCAGACTTGGTCGTATTTGTCTTCGTCAGACTCTTTGAGAGCCTTCATGTCTTCGTTGGTTTTACAACCGGCTTCCAGAACCAGTTCCTTCAGCGCGTCGCGTGTGCCGGAGCTGGAAGGAGGGCCATAAACGAGGATCGGTTCGGCAGGCAACGACGGATCAACATCGGCCCAGGTTTCGTTGGTCTGCTCACCACCGTAAGGGCTGGCCGCCAGTGCTTCATAGACCATTTTCGGGGTCAGGTTCATCATGATACCGCCCTGCGCCGAAGCGAAAGCGATACCGTCAAGGCCAACTTGCAGTTCAACGACATCGGTCACACCGTTGTCGACGCAGGTTTCCAGTTCGGAAGCTTTGATCCGGCGCGATGCGTTGGTGACATCCGGCGTATCAGGACCCAGGCCGCTGCAGAACAGCTTGAAGCCGCCGCCGCTGCCGGTCGATTCCAGGATAGGTGCGCCGAATTGGGGATTGGCTTGCGCCGACAATTCGGAAACCTTCTTGGCAAACGGGAAGACGGTCGACGAACCGACAACACGCACAGTGTCACGGCTGCCGCCACCCGAACTGCCACAGGCAGCCAGAGCCATGGCCGAAGCCGTTACGAAAGCGAGTTTGGTTGCAAAACGCATAATGTTAGATCCCTGTATTGAAATTCGAGGTCGCGCCTAGAAAGCTAGTGTGACGCGAATATGACAAAAAGTGGGTGTGCTGGTTTAAGGGCCGCTTTAGGGCCGGTTTAGAAATCGACCTGCGCACGTACGCCGATCACATCGACACCGTATGACGTATCACCGCCTGCGGCGGCAAAGGCTGCATCTTCGTAATTCAAACGCGCATAATTGACCATGAAGCGGGTGTAAGCGGTCGGATCCCAGACCAGCGAGAACTGGTAACCATCCTGCGTGCCGCCAATAATGCCGGCATCGTTAAGATCGAGGTGGTCGTAACGCGCCACAATCTGCCACGCGCCCATGCCGCCTTTGCCCACGGGGTTGGACGGTTTCACGCGATCGAACTTGCCGCTCTTGTAGCCGCGCGTATCACCGCCTGTGAGGTAGTAACCAGCCTCGATCGAACCACCGAAGAATGTCGGGTCCATAAGCGTTGGTCCACGATCGACCGATTGCCAGTATGTTTCGGCTGCGACATGGAACGGGCCATTGATCATTGCTGCTTCCAGCCCGACACCCAGCTCGCTATCCGCGCTGAAGCGGTCTGTGTTGACGAAACGGTCGCTGGTGAAGTGGACCAGCGGACGCTGGCGATAGCGGACAGTCGAACCGTCTTCGAGCGTGCGCAAGTGGACCGAGCCGCCGAGATGGAGCTGCGTGTCACCCAGTTTCGGCGCGAAGACCAGACGGCCATCGACGCTCCAATCCTGTGCCGGAAGATCGGCGCTGTTGCTGGTAAACAGACCGCCCTGCACGATCACATCGCCGGTCTTGTATTCCAGCGAGGCACCCACGCGGCGCTGGAAGCCAAATGCGTCAGTGAACGCAGCACGTTCGATAAAGGAAGTATGCAAACTGCTCGACAATTCTTCCAGCGACTGGAAGTTATTGTGCTGGCCAAAGCTCACTTTCAGGCCGCCATCCTTGTAGGTCAGTATGGCATCGGTCAGGGCAACTTCGTCTCCTGCAAAATCGGCTTCGATCTTGTAGCCGAAACCGCCCGGCATGTCGCCCTGGACACCCAGACGGACGCGGCGGGCTTCGCTGTTGAAACCATCGTCGACACCGGTCGAATCGGGCGCACTGATAATGCCGCCATCAATCATCGCACGGCCGCGTACCTTGAACGACCAGCCGTCGTCATTGGACAGTTGCGGCGCGCCTTTCCATGCTACATCAACCGGCGACTTTGGCGCAGGAGGCGGAGGAGGAGGCGTAGCAGCTTTCGCAGCGACCGCTTCGATATTGCTCTCTGCTGCCTCCAGCTCGCCTTCCAAAGCGTTGATCCGTGCGGCCATACGCGCCATTTCCGCGCGCATCGCGGCCAGCTCTTCCTGCATTGTGGGCGCATCTGTCGATTGCGCCATGGCAGGCTGCATCCAGCCGCATGCTAGGGCAATGGCGAGTGCAGATCCCGTTGCACCGTTGCGAAATGTCATCAGTGTACCTTTACAATTGTGTGAAACTTTCCCGACGCCGGTATGTCCGGAATGTGACAGTTTAGGGACTGTTGAAAACTTCTCGCCCGGAACTCTGGCCGATATGACAACAAACTAGGCTTGCCCGAAACTCGTTTCACTTGTAACTATTGGGAAATTCAAGGAGCCTCCCCCCATGCGCATCGGTTGTCCCAAAGAAATCAAGAACCACGAATATCGCGTCGGCCTGACCCCAGAGAGTGCACGGGAATTGCGTAGCAATGGCCACGAAGTCTGGATCGAATCGGGCGCAGGTCTGGGCATCGGTGCGACCGATGCCGAATATCGCGATGCCGGTGCCAAGATTGTCGACGGGCCCGATCCGATCTTCGCCGAATGCGAAATGGTGGTGAAGGTCAAGGAACCACAAGCCGTTGAACGCTCCAAGCTGCGCGAAGGGCAAATCCTTTATACCTATCTCCATCTGGCACCCGACCCCGAGCAGACGAAAGATCTGGTCGATTCAGGTGTTACCGCGATTGCCTATGAAACGGTCACCGGACCGCGGGGCAGCTTGCCGCTGCTGAAACCCATGAGTCAGGTTGCAGGCCGGATGAGCATTCAAGCCGGCGCCAATGCCTTGCAAAAAGAACATGGCGGACGCGGCGTTCTGATCGGCGGCGTTCCCGGGGTTCTACCTGGCAAAGTAGTTGTGATCGGCGGCGGCGTGGTCGGCTTCAACGCCGCGCAAATGGCGGTGGGCCTTGGCGGCGACGTTGAAATCCTCGACCGCGATCCGGAAGTGTTGGAGAAGGTCGGCACCTTTTTCGAAGCCCGTGCCAGCACACGCTTTTCCAACAAGACCAATCTGGAAGACGCTGTGCGTCAGGCCGATCTGGTGATTGGTGCAGTGCTGATCCCGGGCGCTGCTGCACCCAAACTGATCACACGCGAATTGCTGTCGGAAATGAAACCCGGCGCAGTGCTGGTCGATGTTGCAATCGATCAGGGCGGCTGCTTCGAAACCTCGAAAGCCACCACCCATGCCGAGCCAACCTATACGGTCGATGGCATCGTGCATTATTGCGTGGCGAACATGCCCGGCGCCGTGGCGCGGACCAGCACTTATGCGCTTAACAATGTCACATTGCCGCATGCTTTGCGCATCGCCCGCGATGGCTGGAAAGAAGCGTTGCGCCGCGACCCGCATCTCGCCGAGGGTCTCAATGTCCATGCGGGCAAAGTGACATACAAGGCAGTCGCCGACGAGCTCGGCTATGATTATCTGCCGGTTGCCGAAGCTATCGCGGGATAAGCCCTAGGCAGCGCGCCATTTCCGGTAATTGCTTGCCCGGCGGGCGGTACGCCATTGGTCACCGAGCATGGCGCGGATTGGCGAAATATCCGGCTTCACCGGCTTACCCTTGGCCATCCGTTCCATCTGCGCTTTGGTGAGCGCCATGGTCGCAAGACCTGACAAGGTGGAGTTTGACCAGTTTGGCGCAGGCATGTCCCATTCCAGATCGCGCCCTTCTTTCCAGTCATCGGGAAGATCAGGGTTGAACGCCATGGCGCGGGCAATCCCGAGCATTGCGACTCCGAACCCGGCGGGGTCCTGCTCCAAAGCCTCTTCGGCGGTTGCGCGCTTGGTAATGCCGCCTGTGACCATGATCGGCATGGTCGCAACCTTGGCGATATCGCGCGCAAATTTGATGAAATAGGCTTCGCGCTTGCCGGTGGATGTGTCCGCTTCGGTCCCGGTCATGGCAGGCGATTCATACGACCCGCCGGACAGTTCGACATAATCCACGCCATGGCCATTGAGCCATTCGACCACTTGCCGTGCATCCTCGAATTCAAAACCGCCTTTCTGGAAATCAGCCGAATTCAGTTTCACCGCGACACCGAAGGACAGTTTCACCCGCTGCCGCACCCGCTCGACGATGGACAGCAGGAATCGCGCACGGTTTTCCAGACTGCCGCCCCATTGGTCGGTCCGCCGGTTGGTCAGCGGCGAGAGGAACTGGCTGGAGAGATAGCCATGCGCCGAATGGATTTGCACGCCATCGAAACCGGCTTCTTCTGCCAAGGCAGCGGTATCGACGAAACGCTGGATAATCGCCTCGATCTCGGCCTCTTCCAAAGCACGCGGTTCGGCAAACAGCGATGACAGCTTGCCCAGATCAAGCGCCGTTGCCGATGGCGCAACAGCCTCTTCGCCCAGATTCTTGTACATCTGGCGGCCGGTATGGTTGATCTGCATCCACATCTGCGCACCGCCAGCCTTGCCGATTTCGGCCCAGCGCTTGAAGGGTGCCAGATCGGTGCCTTTTTCGAGCACCACACCGCCTGGACCGGTCAGCGAGGTAGGCGCGACCATCACATTGCCCGTCAGGATCATTCCAACCCCGCCTTTGCCCCACGCGTCGTAAAGCGAGAACAGCCGCTCCCCGGGATATTGCCCCGGCTGCTCGGCCAGATTCTCCTCCATCGCCGCCTTGCAAATTCGGTTTGCAACGGTGCTGCCATTGGGCAGTTTCAGAGGCTGGAAAATCGCAGATGTGGTCATTGGATTACTCTTTGTTCGTAATGAAAGGCGCGATCAC
>JAHDDJ010000123.1:2531-6017 GCA_020629385.1 Erythrobacter sp. | reverse complement strand
GAAGGCAAGCAGAACCCCTATTGCCTTGCGGTTATCCCGCCCAAGATCATGAAGCTGCGCAAAAGCTTTCAGGACAAGGTGAAAAGCTGAGGCCCTAGCGGTATTTTCCGGCGGTTATGAACTCGCCGAAAGTCTCGCACCAGACGACTACCGTGTTGTATTCGTCAATATCCACGCCTTCGGGAATGTCGAGCAGGAACCCGTCAAAGCTCTTTACCGGGCCGATCCGGACAGCTTCGGATTTGATCGGAGTGAATTCGTCTTCGTGCTCGACAAACTGCTTGGTCAGGTAGACCATATAGTCCGGCCCCGGTGCGAGGCTTCCCTGATGCGCGATGCTATCCGATGAAATGCTGATCGTGCCGTCGCCCCAGTGAAGGGCATCTACACCGCGCAAATCTCGCGTGAGTTCGACGCTGTATTGTGATTGCGCCGCCTGCTGTTGCAGGACCTCAGCCTCTGGAGCAGATTCGGCTGTGAGGATGGGCAGAAGATAAATGCCAAGCGCAAAGCCAATGGCCAAAACGACCCCGTGCGAAGCCAGCAGCACAATTACACGCTTCATGTCATTCTCCCTGATTTACAGCTTGTCGATGCTATGACGCATATTGCGGAGAAACAAGCGCAGTCGCTATTTCCGCCACCGTCCGACGAAAAAGCCGTCCAGACCGCTTTGCTCTGCCAGCATTCCCGGATCGGTACGGAGCCAACCGTCCTCGGTCGGTTGCAGTCCGGCGGGAAGTTCATCCGCTGTGATCGGGACTTGGGTCAGCCCGACGCTGTCGGCCTGCGCTTCGCCTTCTGCGCTCTCCAGCGAACAGACGGCGTAGATGAGTGTGCTGCCATCGGGGAGCCATTCAATAGCGCGTTCGAGCAACGCGTTTTGCAGCTCCGCCATTTCCTCGATCTGCCGATCATGGATCCGATGGATCACATCGGGGTGGCGGCGGCATGTGCCTGTTGCCGTGCACGGCGCATCCAGCAGGATCGCATCGAACTGTTTGGCAGGCACATAAGTCAACGCATTGGCCTTGACGATTTCCGCCTCCAGCCCGGTGCGCTGCAAATTCTGGCGAAGCTTGTCGAGCCGTCGCTCGCTGATATCCAGTGCCGTTACCTTCCAGCCCGCTGCCGCCAGTTGCAGCGTCTTGCCGCCCGGGGCCGCGCAGAGATCGAGCACGCGTTTGCCTTGACCGGAGCCGAGCAGGCGGGCGGGGAGCGACGCCGCGAGATCCTGCACCCACCAATCGCCTGTTTTGTAGCTGGGCAATTGGTCGATCGGCGTGCCACGCGGCATACGAATATGGCCGGGCGCGAGACTGACTCCGCCCATGCTTCTGGCACGCTCATCGGTATCGCTCCAATCCTTCAGCGCCAGATCCAGCGGCGGAGGAGTAACAATCCCCGACGCGATAGCCGGGCCGCGATCACCCCAGCGCTCCGCCGCATGATCGGGCAGAGTTGGCACATCAGGCAGAGCAATGTCCTGCTTGTTGAGTGCCGAGAACACCCCATGCGCCAGCCTCCTTGGGCCACCGCTGAGCAGAGGCAACGCCGTGGCGATCACCGCATGCGGCGGCGTGTCCAGCCGCAGCCATTGCGCGAGCATCAACCGCAGCACAGAGCGCGGCTTGGCATCAGGCGGCAAATTCTTCTTGGTCGCGCTGTCAATCAGCGCATCAAGATCGGTCAACCAACGCAAAGTCTCGCCGGCAATCGCCATGGCGAGGGCCTTGTCGGCAGGACCACGAATGCGACGCGTCGCGTTACGCTCGGCATGTTCGAGCGTTTCACCGCGATGCAGTACGGCATCGATCATTTGCAGCGCCGCACGGCGCGCGGGGAGACCCGGAATATCTGACATAGCCAGCCTCTTAGGCGCGCTTGAAACTATCCGCCAGCCCATGCATTGAGAGAGCATGACCAAACGCGCAACCAAACGACCCGAAGGTTTCAAAAAGCCGGCTCACTGGACGAATGATCCGGTACCGGAGCCCAAAGCCGTTGACGCGTTGAAAGACGAGCCGCGAGAACTTTCTCCCACCAGATATGGCGACTGGGAGAAAGACGGGATTGCTATAGATTTTTGACCGGCTTCAACGGCTCAAAGTGATTTGAATGTGACGTTCAGCCCGTCCTTCGGTTGCGGGATAGGCCAGGCCTTCCAGTCAGGATCATAATTGTCAGCAATCTCGATCGAATATTGCGACAACACATGCACCATCAAAACCTTGATCTGCATATAGGCAAAATGCAGGCCAAGACACATATGCGCGCCGCCGCCGAAGGGCACCCATGCATATTTGTGGCGTGCTTTCACCTTGTCAGGCGTGAAGCGCATAGGGTCGAACTTTTCCGGTTCGTCCCAATATTCTTCCATCTTGTGAACCATGGCAATGTTGATGCCGACCTGGGCACCAGCCGGAATCGTATAGCCGCCGAATTCGAAGTCTTTCAGCGCACGGCGAGGCATGGATGGTACTGGCGGGATCAGCCGCAGCGCTTCCTTGAACGCCATTTCAGTCAGCTCAAGCTTGCCAAGGTCTTCGTAAGCAATGTCACGCGGTGTGCCATCGGCATTCAAACCGCCCGTTGTCGCCAATATCTCCTGGCGCAGCTTGTCCTGCCATTCGGGATGCTTGGCCAGCAGATAAATCAGCGACGTTGCACTGGACGTGATCGTGTCATGCGCGGCCATCATCAGGAAGTTCATGTGATCGACGACTTCGTCGACTTCCAGCAGGCTGCCATCTTCATGCGTCGCATTGGCGAACTGGCTGAACATGTCCTGCCCGCCGCCTTCCTTCCGGCGGCGCAGCGTTTCCTTGGTGAAATATTCAACCAGAAACTCGCGGCCCTTCACACCTTTGCGCATCAGCGTGAACGGTAGCGGCTTTCGCACCGGTGCAACCGAAGCCTGCACCATATTGACGAAAGCTTCGTTGATCTTGTCCGCTTCCGGTCCCCACTCGATGCCAATGAAGCTGTCAGCGGCAAGATCGAGTGTCAGTTTCTTGATCGCAGGGTAAAACTGCATCGGCTTATCAGCCCAGCCAGCAACTTCGTCCGCAATACCGCGATTGAGCGCGCCTGAATAATGGCGCATCGGCTCCGGCTTGAAGGCAATCGAGAGCGCGCGGCGATCAGTCCGGTGATGGTCAAAGTCGATCAACATCAGACCGCGAGGGAACAGCTTGTCGAGCACCGGGCCCCAACCCTGCTCAGAAGAAAATGTCTTGTTGCGATCGAACAGCATCAACTCGTTGGCTTCCGCCCCAACCATTGCAACCTGCCAACCGCCAAAAGCCTTGTTCTTGTAAACACGGCCATATTTCGCGACCATGTCACGCGCAAATTTGGGCGGATCAGCGAGCATCTTGAACGTATTACCCACCACCGGAAGGCCGCCGTCACCCGGGATATGATCCAGGGCATCCTCGGGCAAACGCTGGGTCCAATGCGTCGGCTTGAACGCCGGTTCCTGCG
>JAHDDJ010000123.1:0-2431 GCA_020629385.1 Erythrobacter sp. | reverse complement strand
GTGCCTGCCTTTGCCTCTTCCTCCAGCGTCGTATCGGTTGCGGGCTCCAGCCATTTGGCCGGTCCGAAGCGGGACTGGAACGTCGTCACATAGCGCAAGCCGCCGCGCGGCCCCATGGCCTGTTCCAGCAACCGCGCCGTTTTGCGGCAGTGGCAGTGATAGGGATCACCCAGATCGAGCGTGCGCTGCGGCATTCCGTGGAAGCTGAGCAGCAGGACCTCCGGATCGAAATCCAGCGCGTCAAGCTGCGCACCCAGATCCTGCGCCAGCGCATCAATATAAGCCGGATCATCGTGATAGGGCGGCAAGGTGCGCAGGGATGCCTGCCAGCGCATGGCTTTCAATTTGTCAGCTGCCTTGTCGACCACGGTCGCGGTCGTCGCGCCGGAATATTGCGGATAGAGCGGGGCCAGCAAGATGCGGTCGCACCCGTCATCCATGAGCGCCTGCAATTCGTCGGCGATGGTCGGTTTGCCGTAACGCATTCCCCAGCGCACTTTGACACCGTCACCCAATCGCGCCTGTAATCCTTCGGCCTGCGCCTTGGTGATATTCGCGAGCGGAGAGCCGTCTTCGGTCCAGACTTGCTGGTAAGCATGGGCCGATTTCTTGGGCCGCGTATTCAGGATAATGCCGCGCAAGATCGGCTGCCATGCGATCGGCGGAATTTCGACCACGCGGCGGTCGGACAGGAATTCTTTGAGATAGGTTTTCACTGCTTTGGGCGTTGGTGCTTCGGGCGTGCCCAGATTCACCACCAGAACACCCACATTGCCACTTTTGACAGAAGGGTGGTCAATGGGCAGTTTTTGCTCTTGCCAGGTCACGGCGTATCAGAATCCTTCGGAGAACAGCGGAAGGCGGCGGAACCGCAATCCGGTCGCGGAAAATAATGCGTTTGCAATAGCAGGAGCGCATACCGCGACGCCTAGTTCCCCGGGATCGAACGGATTTTCCTTGCTCGCGACAAAATCGACTTCGATTTCAGGACTATTTGCCAGTGTCGGCAGGTTCAGATCCGCTAGCCTCTGCGCAGTGGGCAGCCCTTGTGCAAAGGCCGTGCTCGACCCCAGCGCGAGCGACAGACCGAAAATCAGTCCGCCTTCAATCTGTTGGCGGGCGATATCGAGATTGACGATACGTCCGATATCGACGGCAGCGGAAATCCGCGACACACGCACACCCCCGCTGTCGCGCCGCGCTGTGGCGATACACGCTATCCGGCCCTCGCGGCCACCGCTCACCATTTTGTGACATGCGAGCCCCTGACCGCTCTGGTCGCGCCCTCCGTCCCATTCGGCAATCCGTGCTGCACGCTGCAGACAGGACACCATGCGGACGTCCTGCCCCAGCATCTCGATCCGATAGGATAACGGTTCGCGGCCAAACATATCGGCCACTTCATCGATAAAGCTTTCCGTCGCGAAAGTCGTATAGTCATGCGCATTGCCGCGCATCTTGCCTGCCGGATGGCCAACATCGACCGGCACATGGTCGATCAGCACGTTGGGAATACCATAAGGCGGCACGGCACCTTCTACCGCCAAAGGGTCTTTCTTGCCCGTTGCCGCGATTCGTGCAGCTCTCGGAGTTTTGTTGCCAAACAACCGTTCGCCCAATTCCAGCGCGGTTGGCGGCGCCGCAATGCGCGCTTGCAAAGCATCAATCCGCCCATTGGCACCGTCGCGCAAATCGGCCCAAACCAGCGCGGCAGCAGGCGTGCGTGGTAAGCCAGCAAGATGTTCCTGCCAGCGCGACCATACCAGCTGAACCGGACGTGTTTGTTCTTGTGACACTTCACGCGCAATCAGCGCCACTTCGATGGCGTGTTCATGCTCTATCCGCCGGTCGAAGCTGCCACCTGCCGACATCGGATACAGAACGACATTGTCCATCGAGATGCCGAGCGTCTTGGCCACAGCATCCCGCGTGCGTTCCGGCGCCTGGCTGGCAACCCATAGCTCGATCCGGCCGCCGGTGTAGCGCGCCGTAGCGCTGGCGGTTTCGAGCGTGCCGTGCAGCGCAGGCGCAACGAAATAGCGCCGGGCAAACTCAGATTTGACAGTGTCCAGCTCGCCGCGCTGGAATGTCCGGTAGCCATCACCGCTGCGTAGCGCCTCTGCCAAGCGTTCTTCCGTAACGCTGCTGTCAACAACATTGGTCACCGAAAAGCGCGGTGCCATAGCCTCAACCGCTTGCTCCGCGCTCCACCAATCTGTCGCGACTGCTGCGAGCCAACGCTTACCCTTCACAACATTGGTGACGCGGGTGTTACCAGCCACGGCGCTCTGGTCGAAATCGGTCAGCTCTGCCTGTTCAAGCGGACCGTGCTTGATCGCGGCATAGAGCATGTCGGGCAGACGCACATCGCCTGCAAACAGATGTGTGCCATCAACTTTGGATGGAAGATCGAGCCGCGGATAATCGGTGG
>JAHDDJ010000122.1:3130-6042 GCA_020629385.1 Erythrobacter sp. | reverse complement strand
CGCCGAGCCTGCCTCCAGGACAACAGAACCAGCATCGACGACATAATGAAGGCGAGGGCAGAGTTCCCGGCCCATCCGGCGATCTCATAGGTGGCCGTTCCGGCCCAACTCGCCAATCCTGCCCCGAGAAACATCAATACGATGTAGGCGGTCATCAACCGTGTCCTGATCGCTGGCGCCAGTGATAGCGTCGTCATGCGCCCTGCAACATCAATCGCCGGACCAACTGTGTTCATGATAACAATCGGTACGAGCAGCAGTGTCAGGCTCCCGCCAAGCGGATACAGGAGGGCGACGCCGATCATCTGAACAACTGACGTTCGCAACCGGGCATGTTCCGCACCAATTTTGTCTGACCATTTGCCCAATCGCGGTGTTGCGAAAAGCGCCACTATCGCGAAGCCGGCGAGGTAACCGACCGTGTCAACGCCATAGCCCATTTCCGGGCTGGTCAGATGCAGAGCCAGGCCTAGCCAAACCGACAGGAAAATGCCGAAATTCAGCGCCTGGATAACTCCCGAAACAATGATCTGCGGATGCTGTTTAAGCAACGGGAACAGGGAAAACAGAAGTGAGCCGTAACTCGGGTGTTGCGTTTCTTTAGGGTCTGCTTGTCGGCCTTCCATCAAGAATGGCAGTGCCAATGTCGTCAAAACCATAGCGGCAGTTGCGGTCACATAGACCCAGTGCCAATCGAAATATTGAGTAATGACACCGGACCCCACACGGGCAAGCAATATCCCGAAAATGGTCCCTGCCGTCAGCGTTGCTGTAACCGCGCCCAAACGGTCCGGGCTGACACGCTTTGAAGCGTATGCTGGCAACAAATAGGGGGCGATGGTGAAGAACCCCATCAGCGTCGATCCGGTCAGGAACAATCCGAAACCCGGTGCGAAAACCATCAGCAGCAATGACGCCGTTTGTCCCAGTGCAAACACGATTGAGAGCTGGCGATTGCTGAACCTGTCGCCAAGCGGCAGGAGCAGAAATATCCCTAGGGCCAGAGCAATCTGGTTGAGCGCAGGAACAAGCCCGATCGTCGCGGCGCTAACCCCAAAGTGGTTGGCAACCTCGGAAATAATCGGATGAATGTAATAGGCATTGGCAACCATCACACCGCCTGCCGCAGCCAGCAGGAATTCCGTTGTCCGGGTCAGATACGTCCGCGCCGGACTGGCCATTCTGATTTACACCTTCTCAATTGCGAATGCTGATACTTACCGGATTATCGATCCAGAGGAACAGCTTCCTTGAACGTGTGCGTGACATACGGGAACGGAATTTCGATTCCGGCGTCATCAAGCGCGCGCTTGATGGACCTGATTACGGCATCGCGGCTTTCATGACCGTCACGCGGTTTTGAACCGGACCACCAGCGAACCTTGAAATCAACCGAACTGGAATTGAACTCGACTGCAAAGACATCGATACCCTTATCCACATCGACATTGTCGCACCGTTCCACTGCTTCGCGGATTACCTTTGCGGCTTGTTCGAGATCAGTATCATAAGATACACCCGCCAGCGTTTCGTGCCGTCTCTGCGATTCATCGGTCAGAATTTCTACCGGATTTTTGAACAGCATCGAGTTGGGAACCAACGTCACTTCACCCGACAATTTGCGGACATAGGTTTCGCGCAAAGTGATGTGCTCTACTTTGCCGGTAATCCCCTCGCATTCGATGACATCACCGATCCGCATTTTTTCGCGTAACATGATAAGAACACCGGCGAGGAAGTTCTCGAAAATGTCCTGAAACGCAAAGCCTATGGCCACCGCACCGATACCAAGGCCAGCGATGATGCTGGATGGTGTCAGCCCCGGCATGATTACCGTGAGTGTAATCATCAGGCCGACCAACCAGATCGCCAGTTTGACGAGAGTATCGATGAGATTCTTCAGACTTGGACGGATTTCCGTCTTGCCAATCAAGCGATCTGCAATCCGGACCGCGAATTTGGCGACTATCCAAGTCAGGATAAGGAGGACCAAGCCGATCACAAGGTTGGGCAGGGTTCTGATGAAGCCTTCGCCCATTCCAACAAGTTGATCCTGTAGCGTGGCGAGTGTGTTTACGGTCTTGTCAAAGTTTTCTTCGGCGGCAGTATTGGTAGCTTGCATAAAACCCCTCTTTTGCGACCCAACGCGAAAGAGGGGTGATTTGTTCCGTTTATTGCCCCTTCTTGATCACATAGACCGGGCCTAGATCGAGCGTCTGGACGCCATTAGCGAGGTGTAATGCCAGTTGACCCTTTCCTTCCGCCAAAGCCTTGGTGGCTCTGGTTTGAACACGAAGCAATTGCCATTTCGCGCTGACAGTTAACGTGTTTTCACCAAAACCGGCATAGGGTTCTTGCGCCTCTTCGATGCGAAGCTTGATGCGGGCTTTGGCATCGGTCCCGTCAGTCGCTTCGGTTTTGGCCGCGACGGCAATAACGATGTCGTCACCTTCCGAGATTCCGGCGTTGGTGGGAATGCTGACGAAAAGTTCGTGGGGCTGGGCATCCACTTTGGTTGCCGCAATCCTTGTCACGTTAGTTCCAAATATCTGGGTGTCAGTCTGGGTTGTCCAAGACCCTGCTGTGCCGCCAAAATACCAATCAGATTTTGCCGGATCGTTGATCAACTGACCGACACCTTGCAGAGATTTCGGGATGCTTGGCGGAGCAGGTGCAGCCTCTGCCTTTGCTTTTGGTGCTGGATCAGAGGCGATCGCGCTTGCACCTTTAACGATGATGGCTTGACCGATTTGTATGGTTTGTTTGGCGCGCCCGAATTGCAACGCGACGATACCATCCTTTTTGCGAAGAGCTTGTTCGGCCACGGCCGTCACTTCGTACCAATCCCACTGGTTGGACAGCGAGAGAGTTTCCTCTCCAAAACCCGGATACGGGGCAGCGTTCTGCTGGAA
>JAHDDJ010000122.1:0-3030 GCA_020629385.1 Erythrobacter sp. | reverse complement strand
TCGGCCCGTGCAACTTCGTGCAGCCAATCGGCGTGACGCGGTGCTTTCTTGGTTTCGCTCCACTCTTCCAGCATCGGCATCGCGACTTTCTTGAGTTCCGCATATTGCTCTTCAGTGCCGATGTCGGCAGCGAGCTCAACACGGTGGCCATTGGGGTCGAAGAAATAAATCGATTTGAATATGCCGTGATGGGTGGGGCCGAGAACATCGATGCCGAGGCTTTCAATATGATCCTTGGCGGCCAGCAAATCGGTTTCTGATCCCACGCGGAAAGCCAGATGCTGGACCCATGCCGGTGTATTCTCGTCACGGCCCATTTCAGGTTGCTGCGGCAGCTCGAAGAAAGCGAGAATGTTGTTGTTACCTGCATCGAGGAACACGTGCATATACGGGTCATATTCGCCCGTTGATGGGACATGATCTTCAGAAAACGCCGAGGTGTAGGTCATCCCCAGGACGCGTTCGTACCACTCGACTGTTTCCTTTGCGTCTTTGCAGCGATAGGCGGCGTGGTGGACCCCGCCGAGTTTGATCGGGCTACTGCTCATTCGGCAGGTTCCATGCTATCGACTTTCAGCGCACCGCGATTGATCTGGTCACGCTCCATGCTCTCGAACAGAGCCTTGAAGTTGCCTTCGCCAAAGCCATCGTCGCCTTTGCGCTGGATGAACTCGAAGAACACGGGGCCGACTTGTGCTTCTGCGAAAATCTGCAGAAGCAAGCGCGGTTCGCCGCCTTCGGTCGTGCCGTCCATCAGGATACCGCGCATTTTCAGCGCATCGACATCCTCGCCGTGGCCGGGCAGACGTTCGTCAAGCATCTCGTAATAGGTGGCCGGAGGGGCGGTCATAAACGGAACGCCGAATTCTTTCAGGCGGTCCCAGCACGCCACAAGATCATCGCAGATCAGAGCGATATGCTGGATGCCTTCGCCGTTGAACTCGCGCAGGAATTCTTCGATCTGGCCTTTACCGCCTTCGCCTTCCTCGTTGAGAGGGATGCGGATTTTGCCATCCGGCGCCGTCAGAGCTTTCGAGGTCAGGCCGGTATATTCGCCCTTGATGTCGAAGAAGCGGATTTCTTTGAAGTTAAAGAGCGTCTCGTAATAATCAGCCCAATAGGCCATCCGGCCGTTGTATACGTTATGCGTAAGGTGATCGATGATGTTGAAGCCCGCGCCGACAGGGTGCTTCTCGACACCCGGCAGATATTCAAAATCGATGTCATAAATCGACAGACCTTCGCCATTCTCGTCAGCGTAGCGGTCAACCAGATACAGGATTGCGCCACCGATCCCGCGGATTGCGGGGATGCGCAGTTCCATCGGGCCCGGTTCGTTGGCAACCGGCTCTGCACCTTGGGCGATCAAATGATCGTAAGCTTTCTGGGCGTCCTTAACACGGAAAGCCATGCCGCAGGCAGAGGGGCCGTGCTCGCGCGCAAAGAACCACGCAGCCGAACGCGGTTCGTAATTGGCGATCAGATTGATGCCGCCCTGACGCCAAAGCTGGACATCCTTGCTGCGATGTGAGGCGACATGCGTGAAGCCCATTGCCTGGAAAACAGGTTCCAGCGCACCTTTCTTAGGTGCGCAGAATTCAACGAATTCAAAGCCGTCGAGGCCAGCGGGGTTTTCAAACAGGTCAGCCATGTTTCGCTCCAATTGCAATATGGTTTCACTTGTAACCAAATTCCGGAAGATTTGCAAGCAGGGTTTGCAGGGTGGACAGAGGCGAACGGGTTCGGCATCGAACACGACAAACACAAGGTGATCACGCGATGCAAGAATCCGAAGAGTTAACCGAAATTCGCCGCGCGGTTCGTGCGCTGTGCGAGGAATTTCCAGGAGAGTATTGGCGCGAAAAGGATCGCGAGCGGGCCTATCCAGGCGAGTTCGTCGATGCGCTGACTCAAGCGGGATTTCTCGCTGCGCTCATTCCCGAAGAGTTTGGCGGGAGCGGGCTATCGCTCGACGCTGCAGCCGTGATCATGGAGGAAATTCAGGCCGCAGGCTGCAATGGCGCTGCCGCGCATGCACAAATGTACGTCATGAACACGCTGCTGCGGTACGGGAGCGATGAGCAGAAGCAATCCTATCTACCGGGTATCGCCAAAGGTGAACTGCGGCTTCAGGCCTTCGGTGTGTCTGAACCGACGAGCGGGACAGATACTCTCAGCCTTCGCACCTTCGCCGAGCGCGAGGGCGATGATTACGTGGTCAATGGCCAGAAAATCTGGACTAGCCGGGCGGAACATTCCGATCTGATGATGCTTTTGGCGCGGACAACCCCGCGCGATCAGGTCGAGAAAAAGACGGACGGATTGTCCCTGTTCCTTGTGAATATGCGGGAGGTTGTCGGCAATGGCATGACCATCAAACCGATCCGCACGATGATGAACCACTCCACCACGGAAGTGTTTTTCGATGATATGCGAATTCCGGCGTCATCGCTGATTGGCGAAGAAGGGAAGGGCTTCCGCTATATTTTGTCCGGCATGAATGCAGAACGAATCCTGATTGCCGCCGAATGTATTGGTGATGCCAAGTGGTTCATCGAAAAAGCGACAGACTATGCCAAGGATCGCAACGTATTCAGCAATCCGATTGGCAAGAACCAGGGCGTGCAATTTCCGATTGCGCGCTGTTATGCGCAAATGCGGGCGGCAGAATTGATGGTGCATGATGCAGCGCGTGCCTTTGATGAAGGCGGCAATGCAGGTGCCGAGGCCAATATGGCTAAGATGCTCGCTTCGGAGGCCAGCTGGGCTGCTGCGGATATGTGCGTCCAGACTCATGGCGGTTTCGGTTTTGCCGAGGAATATGACGTGGAACGCAAATTCCGCGAGGCGCGACTTTATACAGTTGCGCCGATATCCACCAATCTGATCCTCAGCTATCTGGCGGAGCATGTGCTCGGCCTGCCGCGTTCTTACTGATTTTTGAAATTAGTGCTTGCCCTGCGGAATCAACTGTGATTCTAAGGAAATATGACGGTTGAGGGACACAAGATTGCACTGCCGAAAGAGCAG
>JAHDDJ010000121.1 GCA_020629385.1 Erythrobacter sp. | reverse complement strand
TGGTCGTAATCCGGCACCAACTTGCAATAATGGGAATTGACGGCCCGTATCAGCGCGCCTAATCCCGATTCATATCCGGCGATAAGGATTGCAATACAGCAATCTCGGTCTGCTTTCTCCAAGCCCGAAAGACTTGCCGGCACCACATCAATCTGCCTGCCTTCCAGGCCCGAAGAGTACCCGAAATGCATCTTAAAGATCTCAAACTCAAAGCGCCTGCCGATCTGGTGAGCATGGCCGAAGAACTCGGTGTCGAAGGCGCCAGCACCATGCGGCGGCAGGATCTGATGTTCTGCATTTTGCGCGAGTTGGCCGAGGATGAGGATTATACCGCCGACATTATGGGTATCGGCACGATCGAAGTGCTGCAGGATGGTTTCGGTTTCCTGCGTTCGCCCGAGGCGAATTACCTTGCCGGCCCAGATGATATCTATGTCTCGCCCAACCAGATCCGCAAATGGGGTCTGCGCACAGGTGATACAGTAGAAGGTGAAATTCGCGCGCCGAAAGAGGGGGAGCGCTATTTTGCTCTCACCAAACTGACCACGGTCAATTTCGAAGACCCTGACCAGGTACGTTTGCGGACCAATTTCGATAACCTCACGCCGCTTTATCCGGAGCAGAAGCTATCGCTCGATACGCTTGATCCAACCGTGCAGGACAAGTCGGCGCGTGTGATCGATATCATCAGCCCTCAGGGCAAAGGCCAGCGCGCCTTGATCGTTGCGCCGCCGCGTACCGGTAAGACCGTGTTGCTGCAGAATATTGCCAAGGCGATTACCGACAATCATCCCGAAGTGTTCCTGCTGGTTTTGCTGGTCGATGAACGTCCGGAAGAAGTCACCGATATGCAGCGCAGCGTGAAGGGCGAGGTGATCAGTTCTACCTTCGACGAACCGGCCACGCGCCACGTGCAGGTGGCCGAAATGGTGATCGAGAAAGCCAAGCGTCTGGTCGAGCACAAACGCGATGTTGTGATTCTGCTCGATTCGATCACGCGCCTCGGCCGTGCCTACAACACCGTGGTACCAAGCTCGGGCAAGGTTCTCACAGGCGGTGTCGATGCCAATGCTCTCCAGCGGCCCAAGCGGTTCTTCGGTGCGGCGCGCAATATCGAAGAGGGTGGTTCGCTGTCGATTATTGCAACAGCGCTGATCGATACCGGCAGCCGCATGGACGAGGTTATCTTCGAAGAATTCAAAGGCACCGGTAACAGCGAGATCGTGCTTGACCGCAAGGTGGCCGACAAACGCATCTTCCCTGCGCTGGATGTCGGCAAGTCCGGTACACGTAAGGAAGAGCTGCTGGTCGAGAAAGACAAGCTGTCCAAGATGTGGGTACTGCGCCGTATTCTGATGCAGATGGGTACGGTCGATGCGATGGAATTCCTGCTCGACAAGATGAAAGATTCGAAGACCAACGAAGATTTCTTCGAGACAATGAACCAGTAAGCGGGGTTCATTGGGCGGGGGTATTCCCTGCCAATGATGGGCTGATCCTATTGATTCCCGTGTCTGTTTGGCTATGCGATGCGCATGTTGCATCAATATCTCTACATTAGCACGGCGCCCAATCTGGGAAGCGATGATATCAGTCACATTCTTGAATCGTGCCAGCGCAATAACCGGGAACGCAATGTAACGGGTTTACTGCTGTATAATGGACGCAACTTTATGCAGCTTCTGGAAGGCGAGGAAGTTGATCTGATGTGGGTTATGCGCCGCATCAGTTCTGACCCGCGCCACAGCGGATTGTCGGTATTGGAAGATATACCGGCACAAGAACGCGCCTGTCCCGACTGGCATATGCGCCAGATCCGTCTGGTTGATGATGTCGAGAACCGGCGTGCTGCTCTTGATGCCGAATTGCCGGTCAACCTCGCTCCGGAACTACGCCGTGTGATGCTGAATTTTGCGGCGTTGAATTGAGTGTGGTCAGTTAACCTGACTGGCGTTCCAATTCTGCGGCCATCATTTCCCAGATTTTGTTTACTGCTTTAAGTGGCCGCACCATCACTTTGAAATCGGTGATCTTGCCATCGGCATCAAAGGTGATGAGGTCGATCCCGTTGAGTTGAATGCCTTCAAGATTGGCGGTGAATTCAAGCATTGCGTGCGGCCCGTCGCAGATTTCGCGGACATATTTAAATCCGGTATTTGAAAAGGTCTGCCCTGCTGCACTGAGATAGGCGATAACCTTTGTTTTCCCCTCCTGAGGTGTGTGCACGACAGGAGAGTGAAACACGCAATCATCGGCAAGAATTTCGGCCAGATCATTGGTGGTGCTGCCATTGGCAGCAATCTGGTGCCAATGGCCCAGTTTTGCGCGGGCGATGCTCATATCTCTCTCCTGAATGTATCGGCTCTGGCCATATCCCAGTGCGATTTGAGCAATGGGTTATCTGTCCCTTCGAGAAACTCGTTGGGCTCTACGAAGCTGTAGATCGAACTGATCGCGTTAGACTTCGCACCATTCAGCCGTTCACGCATATCGCGCGGCCGGATGTCCCATGGATTGTCGAGACCCATCGCGACAACGATTTCCCGCAAAGAATGAAGCGTTTGTTTTTGATAACGGGCGACCCGCGGCCCCTTGTCTTCGATAACCAGTCCCTTCTGCCGCCAGGCTTCCTGGGTGGCGACACCGCTCGGGCAATTGCCGGTGTGGCACTCCATCGATTGGACACATCCAAGCGAGAACATGAATGGCCGCGCAGCATTGCACCAGTCTGCACCCAAAGCGAACATCTTGGCCATTTGTGCACCGGAATGAATCTTGCCTGATGCCGCTATTTTCACGCGATCCTTCAGACCGGTTCCTACCAACGCGTTGCGGACAAAGATAAGTCCTTCCCGCAAAGGCATACCGACACTGTTGGATAGCTCCAGTGGTGCTGCCCCCGTGCCGCCTTCGGCACCGTCAACCGTAATGAAATCGGGCGTGATTCCTGTTTCCAGCATGGCCTTAGCGATGGCGAAAACCTCATGCGGCTGTCCGACGCAGAGTTTGATTCCGACCGGGCGTCCACCTCCAAGCTCGCGCAATTGGGCAATCCATTCGAGCATTTCGATGGGTGTTGAAAAGGTTGAATGGGCTGCCGGGGACAAGCAATCCTCGCCAACTGGAATACCGCGCGCCTCCGCGATTTCGGGAGTGACCTTCTTGCCGGGAAGAACGCCGCCATGCCCCGGTTTTGCGCCCTGGCTTAGCTTCACCTCGATCATCTTCACCTGCGGATCATCAGCAGTTTCGCGGAACAAGCCTGCATCGAAGCCACCATCCCTGGCGCGGCATCCGAAATATCCACTGCCGATCTCCCAGATCAGGTCTCCTCCATGTGCGCGGTGATATTTGCTGATGCTGCCTTCACCTGTATTGTGCGCAAAATCGCCCAGCTTTGCGCCAAGATTGAGCGCCTCGATAGCGCGGGCAGAAAGTGATCCGAAACTCATCGCCGATATGTTCAGCAAGGCAGATGAGTAGGGTTGGGAACACTCCTTTCCACCGACATCCACACGCCAATGTTCGGGGGCATCATCGTTCGGCACCACAGAATGGCTGAGCCACTCATATTCGTCAGAATAGACATTCAGCTCGGTGCCCATCGGATGCGAGTCCAGATCGCCCTTGGCCCTCGCATAGACCAGTGCCCGCTCCTGATGGCTGAAGGGGCGCCCCTCCAGATCGCTTTCTACTACATAGGCCTGCGCGAAGGGACGTAGATCCTCCATGATCCAGCGGATCCGGGCGATCAGCGGGTAATTGCGCCGGAGGCTGTGGCGGTTCTGGAGAAAATCCCACAGCGCGATCAGTGTTAAAGGGATCAACACCCAAAGGCCGGGGCGCAAAACCGGCAGCAGTGCTGCGAAAGCAGCCAGAGCGACAAGCACAAGCGGGATAGCGTATCGCGGGGCAAACAGTCTGGTCATGCTTAATCCTTGGAATTTCGGGAAATAGGCTTAACCCTTGCAGCGCAGCCCTTCCAGCCCCAGATTGGAACGGGACAAAACACAGGCGCGCTCGCAAAGAAACAGGCGCGGTAACGGAGGAATGTTCATGAAAGTCCAGATCGAAATCGATTGTTCGCCCGAAGAAGCGCGGGCTTTCATGGGATTGCCCGATGTGTCCAAAGCCAACGACATCTATGTAGACACCGTGTCTAAAGCGATGAAGGGTGTCAGCAATCCTGAGCAGCTCCAGCAGTTCGCCAAGCAGCTCGCGCCGATGGGCCAGATCGGGTTCAAGCTGTTCCAGAACTTTGTCGAAGGCGCGACGGCTGCAGGTGGAACCACCAAAACCAAGAAAGACGATTAGGCGCCGGATTTCGGCGCCTCGATCATGAGGGTGTAATGGATACGATCTACGCCCTGTCGAGCGGAAGCCCTCCGGCTGGTGTTGCGGTGATCCGGATAAGCGGGCCGGAAGCTGGCAACGCTTTGCGAACGATGGCGGGCACGCTTCCGGAACCGCGGCGAGCCAGCCTGCGAAGTATCAAGGATAGTGAAAGGCGTTTGCTGGATCAGGGTTTGGTCCTGTGGTTTCCAGCCCCCAACACCGCAACCGGTGAAGACTTGGCAGAACTGCATCTGCATGGCGGACGGGCAGTAATTGCAGCAGTCGAACACGCGCTTGAAACCCTGCATGGCTTGCGGCGTGCGCAGCCCGGAGAATTCACCCGTCGCGCTTTTGCCAATGGCCGGATGGATCTTGCCGAGGCGGAAGGCCTGTCCGACCTACTTGCCGCCGAAACAGAAATGCAGCGCAGGACTGCCATGGCGATGGCGGGTGGTGCTTTTTCGACGCAGGTCGAGGCATGGCGGGAGCAAGTCCTGCAACTTTCCGCACTCGTTGAAGCCGCACTCGATTTCTCGGATGAAGACGATGTTTCCGCGCTTCCTGCAAGTTTTCACGATCAAGTCACTGATTTCGCTGAAGAACTGAAAACTTGGCTGTTTAGGCCCCGGGCGGACAAACTTCGGGATGGTTTTCGTGTAGTGCTTGCAGGGCCGCCAAATGCAGGAAAATCAACGCTTTTCAATGCCTTGCTTCAGGATGAGGCCGCTATCACGTCAGAAACGGCTGGAACTACACGCGATGTGCTGGAGCGGCCAGTTGCTCTTAAGGGCGTGCCTTTCCTTTTTGTCGATACTGCGGGTTTGCGGTCTGATAGCGATGACGCAATCGAGAAGGTTGGTATTGACCGGGCGCAGCAGCAACTTGATCTGGCCGATCTTGTCCTATGGCTAGGCGGTGAAGGAGAAGGTCCGGACGGTGCTTTGGAGATTGATGCGAAGGTTGATGCTGCTGATCATCAACCCAAAGCGAATCCGGAACTGCGTGTTTCTGCAAAGACTGGCGAAGGCATCGTGACGCTGATCAACCTTCTCGTAGAACGAGCGCGGTTGGTCTTGCCGGCACCAGGCGCGGTTGCACTTAACGACCGTCAGCACATGATTATCGGTGATGCGCATAGTGCTTTGGAGGAGGTTGGCAATCTCGATGACCCGCTGTTGGTTGGAGAGCAATTGCGCTTGGCGCGGCTGGCGTTTGACCGTCTGATCGGGCGGACATCGACGGAGGATATGCTCGACGCTCTGTTTGGGCGGTTCTGTATCGGTAAGTAGCGTTTCACGTGAAACATCCACGATGAACTGTACAATCTATCGCATGCA
The DNA here is from genome assembly GCA_020629385.1 of Erythrobacter sp. Taxonomy (GTDB): domain Bacteria; phylum Pseudomonadota; class Alphaproteobacteria; order Sphingomonadales; family Sphingomonadaceae; genus Pontixanthobacter. The sequence goes on along the minus strand of JAHDDJ010000121.1, from coordinate 384 downwards.
GGTTTCACGTGGAACATTTTGCCTTTGCCGCGAGATAAACCTCGGCTAATCGGCCGTAATGCAATCCTTTGACATCCTTGTAATCGGCGGTGGTCACGCCGGTGTCGAAGCCGCTTTGGTCGCGGCCCGCATGGGTGTGCGTGTCGGCCTGGTGAGCTTCGATCTGTCCGCCATCGGCGCAATGAGCTGCAATCCGGCAATTGGCGGGTTGGGTAAGGGCCACTTGGTTCGCGAAGTCGATGCATTTGATGGGGTAATCGGGCGCGCTGCCGATGCGGCTGCGATCCACTACCGTATGCTCAACCGTTCAAAAGGCAGTGCTGTTTGGGGACCGCGTATTCAGGCGGACCGCACATTGTTCAAAGCGTATGTCCAGCACGCTAT
>JAHDDJ010000120.1 GCA_020629385.1 Erythrobacter sp. | reverse complement strand
TGGGTCGATGAAAGCGCGCCCGTCGGCGGCGGACGGCGAACCGCGCGTGCGGAATGTGACCAGCGCTGGCTCTCCAAAGGTGCACACGTTTTCCGGCTGCCGGGAATCTACGGGCCGGGCCGCAGCGCATTGGACCGGGTACAATCGGGCAAAGCCAACCGGATCGACCTGCCCGGGCAAGTGTTCAGCCGGGTCCATGTCGATGATATTGTCAGCGGGGTTCTAAAGGGACTGAACGGCCCCGAAGGTGCCTATAACCTGTCAGACGATCTGCCCTGCCCGCAAAATACCGTGATCGAAGCGGCATGCCGCTTGCTGGACGTGGCGCCGCCGCCTTTGCAAACGCTGGAGGAAGCCAATCTGTCGCCAATGGCGCAAGGCTTTTACGCAGAGAATCGTCGCGTCGCGAACGGGAAGGCCAAGCGGGTGCTCGGATGGCAGCCTGCATTTCCCACGTTCAGGGACGGCCTAGCGGCGCTGGCGTGATCGGAGTGCGATAATCATCCCGATCACTGCCAGAACCATCCCGCCTATCGTCAACACGGTCCATTGATAGCCCTCGAACAGGGTGGAAAGCAGCATCGCAACCGAGATGGTCAGGATCGAATTATAGGCGGTACGCCCCGCGCCGATTTCGCGCACAAGATTGTAGTGCAGCGGGAAGGTCACAACTGATCCGATCAGCGCGAGATAGACTATCCCCATCCAATACTGGCTATTGGTGGGGAACGGCGGAGGGCCTGCGGTCAGCAGGGCAAAGCCGAAGTCGAAAATTGTGCCATACAGCATGGCCCACGCAAGCAGGCTGACCATCGGCACTGCGCGGCCGGTCGGATTGGCCTGGATAACATTGGCGACCGAGGCTGCGAGGATTCCCAATGCAGCCAGGGCAATTCCCAAGAGTACATTCCCGCCGATCACCCCGGCATCCGGATTGGCGCGCCATTCATGCACCAGCAGCAGAGAGACACCCGCGATGGCGATGACGCTGCCCAGCCAGAATTGCCCTTGCGTCTGCTCGCCCAGAAACAGCCTTCCAAACAGCGCATTGGGCACCATAAGCAGCCCGAACATCATCGCAACGATGCCCGATGTGACATACAATTCCGCATGATAGACGAACAGGAAATTGCCGCTGAACTGGAATATTCCGACGAGCACGGCGAGCCTATGTTCCGGTCCGGTCAGTTTCAGCCGCCGCTTCATCAGGAAAGCGACCAGAAACAAAGCCGGTGTCGCCAGCAGGAAACGGTAAAACACCGACCATGCCGCCGGCACGCCATCGATCTGGCCGGTAATGACAAGCCATGTCGAGCCCCAGATTGTGCCGGTCAGCAGGAATGGAATGATAACCGCCGGACGCAGCATTGTCGGCGCTGTGGTTCCGCTCATAGGCCTGCAATCGCGTTGGCTAAAGCACTCGCATGCTCCTGCGGCGTGTTCCATGCGGTGACGAGGCGTGCAGCATCATCGCCCCAGTCGTAGAAATCGAAGCCTTGCTTTCGCAACGCCTCGCGTTCCTCTGGTGTACACCGCAGGAAAATCTCGTTCGCTTCCACCGGATGCATCAAGCGACCTTGCGCAACAGAGGCGATTTCCTGTGCAGCTGCATTGGCGCTGCGAGCATTGTGGAGCCAGAGATCGTCACCAAGCATCGCCAGAATCTGCGCGGCCAGATAGCGGCCCTTGCTCTGCAAGTGACCGGCACGCTTGCGGCGATACAGCGCGACGTCGGCCAATCCTTGATCGAAAAATACAATTGCTTCCGCGCTCATCCCGCCATTCTTGACGAAGCCGAAGCTGAGCGCATCGACCTCACCCGCAGCATCGCTCGCCGATCCGCCCAAGAAGGCGCAGGCATTGGCAAAGCGTGCACCGTCCATATGAAGGCCAAGCCCGCGCTCTTTGGCCAGCGCGGCGATCGCAGCTATTTCGGAAGGGTTGTAGCTGCATCCATATTCCGAGGCCTGCGTGATAGAGATCGCGTGAGGTTGGACCTGATGCACATCGTCGCGGATCGGATCGATCACGGCGCGGATTGTGTCGGGTGTGAGTTTCGCGCTCTCACCCCCCGCCAGCATCAGCTTGGCACCATGCAGGTAGAAACCGGGCGCGCCGCCTTCGTCCATCTCGATATGCGCCTCGCGGTGGCACACGACACCGCCATGCGGCGGGACCATGGCCGACAAGGCGAGGCAGTTGGCCGCCGTGCCTGTGGCGACCCACAATACGCGGCATTCGCGGCCGAACAGATCGGCAAAGGCCGCATCCAGCCGCTGCGACACCGCATCGCCATCATAGGGCGAATCGGGTTCGTCTGCTGCGCGCATCGCCTCCCACAATTTGGGATGGACCGATGCGGCATTGTCGGACAGAAACAGCTTGCGTGTGGTATCGGCGCTCATGACGGAACGCACTTACCCACCGGGGCGTTATGCGCAAGCAAGGAGTTTAGCATGACAGACGACACGACCATCGAAGGCCTGACCATCACGCGCCACGAGAATGGTGATGAGGGCGAGTATCACGCACATATCGAAGGTACCAAGGCGATGGGCCGACTGACATGGGTGTTGCGTGACGGCGCCCGTGTGGCCGAGCACACGCTGGTTCCGCGTGAAATCGGTGGTCGCGGCGTTGCAGCACAATTGGTTGACGCGATGGTCGCCGATGCCCGCGAGCAGGGTTTCAAAATCGTCCCGCAATGCTCTTATGTGGCGAAAAAGTTCGACCAGAACCCGCAGTGGAGCGAGTTGAGAGCTTGATCCCCTAGCGCGACAGCTCGGAAAAATCCGTGCGGGCAATGCTGGCGAGAATGGCTTCGCGCAGTTCTCGTGCCCGTTCTACCGGCAGACCTTCAAAATCCAGATTTCCGCCTGCCAGCCCCAGTTTCAACGTGGCATAGCCGCGCCGCTGGGCAAGTGGGCCGCGCGCGATTTCAACCGATTGCAGCTTGACCCGTGATGCCACATCCAGCTTGGGCGCGAGCCAGCCGCGCTTCACGAAGAAATGCCGCCCATCGATGGCGTTGAAGTCATACCGCCAAAGGAACATCTCCCGCATGGCGAGCAATATGCCAATCGACAGAATCAAGCCGGCATAGAGCGGATTTGCTACTCCGCTGAAATAGAGGCCCGTGCCTACCCCGCAGGCAATTAAGCCGAGCAAAATGATAGAGATGATCGCGCTATCAATCCTGTAATTGCGGCTGCCGCGTTGCCACTCGACACCCTGCTCCGGATCTACAGCAAACCCTGCGATTTCGGCAATCGGTGCGATTTCAGCCATTTGCGCAAATGGCGCGACATCATGGCTCGCCGAACCGCTATCCTGCGCGAGACTGACGAATTTCAGGCCGTGCCAGCCGAAGCGGCGGCGGATGAAGCCGGTAACGACCTTGATCGCCTGCACGCGGTGGATGGGCATGACCACATCGGTTTTGGTGAACATACCGCGGCGGCGGCGGAAGCCCTGCTCGGTCCGCTCCAGTACAAAGTCCCAATCGCGCAACAATACGCGCACCAGACCTGTGATCGACCCGACCACGAAGAACACCAGCAATCCTGCGAGGAAGCTGGCAATCTGCGTGACAAGGCCAAGGCCGGAGAGAAAACCGCCGGTCCCGGTCAGCCAGTCGGTGAACCGGTCCGGATCAAGAAATTCGATGGTGGCAAAGGTTTCCGCATATTGGAACAGGCCCGCGATCACCGCGAAAACGGCCAGCGAAAATTCGAACAGGCCGAAGATCAGCAAGCGCTTTTCGCCCATCGCGAAGATGACTTCGGCGGGCGCGGCTTCGACCGGTTCGTTCGAGTCCTCGCCCGGGCTAGAGACATGCGTAACGCCATCCTTGCGCGCTTTGATCACTTCGCGCAGCCGTTCGCCTTCATTTTCAGACAGGAATTTGAGCGCCAAGTCTTCGCCGCCGCCCGCGCCTGTTTCAAACTTGACCGACACCAGGCCCAGCAGGCGCGGGATCAGACTTTGCTCCAGGCTGACATCCTGTATCCGCTCGAACGGAACCGAGCGTGCGGCGCGCGACAAAACGCCGCTTTCGACGCGGATATCTTCCTCGCCCACAGTGTAAGTCAGCCTTCGCCAAGCGACATAGCCGAAGCCTGCGCTCATCAGCGCAACCAGCAGACCGATGCCCAACGCGGCATAAATCGCCCATGGCTCGTCGCGCTGTGAGAAGAACACTGCGGCCATCGGAAACAGCGCATTCTGCAAGCTGTTTGCAGCCTTCACCGCAAGGCTCATCGGATGCGTGCGCAAAGGCTCCGCGACGCTAACAGCGGTATCATCAAGGCTTATATTTTCGGCAGCTTCGGTCACAGCGTCTCGCGCTTGATATGCGCCCGGATTTCCTCGCGCATGTCCATCGCAAGGCTGTTTTCGAGACCAGGGAGATGGACCGAAGCGTTATGCGTTCCCGCTGTGTGGACCGTCAAAGTCGCAATGCCGTAGGCACGCTGCAACGGCCCCTGATTGACGTCAATATGCTGGATGCGCCCGAACGGTACGACGGTGTCGGAGCGAAACAATATGCCGCGCACCACGCGCAAGCGGTCCTCGCCCATATCATAGCCGCGCGCATGATAGCGCCGCAGCGGCACGCGGATCACCAGAAATGCCGCGAGCAGGAAAACCGGCACGACAAACACGCCGAATGGCAAAACATCAACCACTTCCAGCACAATCGAGCCAATCACAAAAGGCAGTGCAAACAGCGCTGCGACGATGCGCGTCACTTTCACATGATTGGGGTGCAACGGGGTCAGTTCTGTGTCGGTATCATCCATAGTGCCTTACATGGATAATACGCTGTATTTTGGCAAGCACCTATCCGGCGCTATTTGCTTCGCTGGTTGAACCGCCGCCCGATCATTGCAGCCGTGATGTTGGTTTTCTGCACATCGGTGGTCCCGCCCGCGATGCCCCAGGCAAAACCGTCACGCAGGCGTTGCTCCATCGGATAGTCTTTGGAATATCCGTACCCGCCCATCACCTGAACGCCCAATTGCGTGACTTCGCGGACCATTTCGTTGGAGAAACATTTGGCCAAGCTGCTTTCGTACACAGTTGGCAGGCCTTGTCCGGCATTGGCAGCAGCACGCCAGATCAGCAGGCGCGACGCATCGACCTGCATCGCCATTTCCGCCAGCTTCATCTGCACCGCCTGAAAATCGACAATCGGCTTGCCAAACGCCTCGCGCTCTTGCGTGTAAGCCAGCGCGTCTTCCAGCGCCGCTGCCGCAACGCCGAGCCCCATGGTCGCATTCCCGCAACGCTCCAGCCCGAAAGCACTCATCAATTTGCCGAACCCGCCCGCGCCGACGATCAAATTGCCAGCAGGCACGCGCACATCGTCGAGGAAAATATCGGCAGAGGGTATGCCGCGAAAGCCCATCAGCTCCTCGCGCGCGCCGAATGATACGCCTGCATCGTCTTTCTCGACAACGACAGCGCCGATGCCTTTGGCACCCTCAACCGAATCAAACCGGCAATAGGTAATGTAATAATCCGAATGCCCCGCGCCCGAGCTCCAGCGTTTGCGGCCATTGAGGACAATGCTGTCACCGTCCATTTTCGCTGTGGTCGTCAGATCAGTCAGAGCGGTCCCTGCATCGGGTTCGGACATGGCGACCGCGACAATCTTCTCGCCACGAATAACTTCGGGGAGGATTTTTGCCTTGAGAGCATCCGAGCCAAACTGCTCGATGGTGCGCACCGGGCCAGTCAGAGCCTCGAACACGGGAAATGCTACCGCGACCGAAATCTGCGCAAATTCCTCCAGCACCAGCAGCGCCTCGACATGACCCAGCCCCAGACCGCCATATTGCTCGGGTAGATTGATGCCAAGAAAACCGAGCTCGCCATATCGGCGGACCATCTCGTGCGGGACAGGCTTGTCCTCTTTCTCCAGCTCGCGCGCCAGATCGGGCAGTTCCGCCCGCGCAAATTTGCGCGCCGCGGCCTGCAATTCCCGCTGCTGCTCTGTGAGGTTGAAATCCATGAAACGCTCTCCTGATTGGCGGGAGCGGTGCACGACACGGCCGGAGTGTGCAAGC
>JAHDDJ010000571.1 GCA_020629385.1 Erythrobacter sp. | reverse complement strand
CAGTGCTAATGGCTGTCAAGCTGTAGATCAAGTAACGGTGTTTGTAGAAAGTGCAGGTGTAAATGCTGGTTCAGATCAAACGATCTGTAATGGAGGAAGTTTAACGCTTTCTGCTACAGGATCTGCTGGTTCTTATTCATGGAATAATGGACAAACTGGTCAAAGTATTGTAGTCAATCCAAGTTCAACAACTACATATAGTGTAACTGTAACGACTTCAGCTGGTTGTACCGCAACTGATGAAGTAACGGTGTTTGTAGAAAGTTCAATTGCGGATGCTGGTCCAGATCGTAATATTTGCTTAGGGGAAACAATTAATTTGAGTGCTACAGGTGGTGGAAGCTATGCTTGGAGCAATGGTTCTACAGGAAGCAATATCACCGTTCAACCAACATCAACTACAACTTATAGTGTAACTGTCACAAGTGCTAATGGCTGTCAAGCAGTTGATCAAGTAACGGTGTTTGTAGAAAGTGCAATGGTAAGTGCTGGTGCTGATCAAACGATCTGTAATGGCGGAAGTGTCACGCTTTCTGCTACTGGTTCTGCTGGAAGTTATTCTTGGAATAATGGACAGACTGGTCAAAGCATTGTAGTAAATCCAAGTTCAACCACTACATATAGTGTTACAGTAACAACTTCAGCTGGTTGTGTAGCAACTGATGAAGTAACGGTCTTTGTAGAGAATGCAATTGCGGATGCTGGTCCAGATCGCAATATTTGCTTAGGAGAAACGATTAATTTGAGTGCCACAGGCGGTGGAAGCTATGCTTGGAGCAATGGTTCTACAGGAAGTAATATTACTGTTCAACCAACATCAACTACAACTTACACAGTAACTGTAACCAGTGCTAATGGCTGTCAAGCTATAGATCAAGTAACTGTATTTGTAGAAAGTGCTAGTGTAAATGCTGGTTCAGATCAAACGATCTGTAATGGTGGAAGTTTAACGCTTTCTGCTACAGGTTCTGCTGGAAGCTACTCTTGGAACAATGGACAGAC
>JAHDDJ010000119.1:2672-6132 GCA_020629385.1 Erythrobacter sp. | reverse complement strand
GGACGCCGGATGCTGTGCCAGACGCTCAACGCCGAGTTTGCGCCCAAAGGTATCCATGTCGCGCATGTGGTTGTCGATGGCCCGGTGGATGCGCCCGACACGCTCGGCAAAATGCTGGGCGATCATTTCGAAGCCTACAAAAGCAGCAAGGGCGATGACGGGATGATTGATCCGGCTGCGGTCGCCGAAACCTATTGGCACCTCGCCCACCAGCCGCGCAATGCATGGACGCACGAGCTCGATATCCGTCCGTGGAGCGATACAGCTTGGTGGAATGACAATTGAATGGTGTCTGGCTAAAGTTTGGCGACGAGCTCCCGCAATTGCTGGTCCAACTCGGAGTCGACCAACAATCCCGTCTCGCTATCGAAGCTCTCGAAGAATTTCGGAACTGCTAGAGAACCGATCACATTTCCACCGAAATGTGGCGCGGCTGACTCTGCGATACCCAAGACGCGGGCCGCGGCACCCGGGCCAGGTGAAGTTGATAGCAATACCATTGGTTTGTTGCCCCAGACTTCCCGCCCGACGCGTGAGCACCAATCGAACAGATTCTTGAATGCAGCTGAGTAAGAACCGTTGTGCTCGGCAAACGAGATCAGCAGCGCATCAACGCGAGCAATCCGCGCCAAAAAGTCGTGAGCCTGTTGCGGAATGCCATCCGCCTCTTCCCTGTCATGGCGATAGATCGGCATTTCGAAGTCATGGATATCGAGCGTTTCGACATCTGCGCCGTGTAACAAGCTCGCCGCGTAGGTCACCAACTGCCGATTGATCGAAGCCGACGAATTGCTTGCCGCGAATGCGAGTATTGTCTTGCCCATAATCTTGTTCATCCCTTCCATTCGCGCCGCTCTTCGGCCTGTTTCAGAACCTCGTAAGCAACCTGGATTTTCTGGAATTCCTGCGCGGCTTCCTTGTCACCGGGTTTCACGTCAGGGTGGACCGCTTTGGCCTTGATCCGGAAGGAGCGCTTGATTGCGGTGAAGTCCGCGTCGGCTTCGAGTTCCAGCACTTCCAGCGCTAGCATTTCGTCCGCACTTCTTCCGCCATCGCCAGTGCCGCCGGCCCAGCCATAATGCGATGCCTCGGCATAGGCGTTGGCGTCGCGCTGTTCGGTGCGCTGGCGTTCAGCGGCCTGTTCCTTGTCCAGACCCTCGAAATAGTCCCAGCCCTTGTTATACTCGGCCGCATGCTTCTGGCAGAAATACCAGCGATCGGGGCTGTTGGGAGATTTTGGCGCAGGGCACAGGCCAGCCTCGCTGCACCCATGCCGATCGCATTCGCGCTGGGCTACTGCTTCGCGCGATTTGCCGTAGCCACCCCAATTGGGAAAGCCCCAGTCCTTTGCCCGGCCCTTACCTGCCATGGAGGTGTCCTCCCGAAAGGGCACGCAATGTAGTTGGTCCGATTGGCATGGCGTTCAGTCTAGGGATTGTTGCCGTCATTGGAAAGAGCGGGAACAAAGTTGCAGTATGAAATGTTGCATTGCAGTAAAGTCTTCATATTTGTGCGTTAACGGCGTCGCCAGAGGCACAATTTGTGCTCCATCAAGTGAAAGTCATCATGAGTAAGCAAGTCGCCTTCTCGGCCAACATCTCGGTTCTTACGATGGCGCTTTTCGCGCTGACCGCGCTGCTGGGCGGATTTCAGGCTGACACAGCTGCCCAAAGCGACGGTGCATCGCCATTCGCGCTAACACAAATTTCCAAGTAAAAAGTGGCCCGGCAACGCACCGGACCGCCTTTTCTAAGTCGCGTAAAACTTAGCTGATTACGACGCTGACTGCACGCCGGTTCTGCGCCCATGCGCTTTCATTGGAACCGAGAGCTGCAGGGCGTTCTTTACCATAGCTGACCGTGCGGATACGGTTGGCGGCAACACCCAGGCTAACGAGGTAATTCTTCGCGGCATTGGCGCGGCGTTCACCCAAAGCAAGGTTATAATCACGCGTGCCGCGCTCGTCGCAATGGCCTTCGATGGTGATATTGATCGAAGGGTTCTGCGCCAGATATTGCGCCTGCGTCTGCAAAGCAGCGGCATCCGCACTGTCGATATTGTACCGGTCCGTGTCGAAGAAGATCACGTTCTGGCCGTTCACCGCATTGACGAAATGCTCTTGCGTACCGAGCACCGGACCGGTGCGGACAGGCTGGGTTGTCGCGACTTGCGGCGTGGTGTCTGCCGAAGTGGGTGGCAGAACGTCGGGCGCTTTGGTCTTACAACCGGTCAACGCAAGCGCTCCGGTCACAACAGCGATAGTAGCAATACGAGTGTTCATTCTAGCGTCTCCTTACGCTGGCTAAGTCTTGCGCCCCCGCAATTCATAACGGTTCTAATCGATTATCGGCCCCCAAGCGGGATCGGATGCATCGACCGGCGTGGGCAATTTGCGTTCATTCCGGCCGGTTAGATCGACTTGCCACAATGCTGTCTTACCCGAATTGCGTTCCGTCCGGAAGAACTGCACAATCCGGCCGTTCGGCGCCCATGTCGGTGCTTCATCCTGCCAGCTATTGGTCAGGTAGCGCAAGCCTCCACCGCCCGGGCTCATCACGGCAATGCGAAAATTGCCGGCAATATGAGTGAAAGCAATCTGGTCGCCGCGCGGGCTCCATTCGGGCGTGGCGGAACGTCCGCCATGGAAGCTGAGGCGTTTCTGGTTCTCGCCATTGGCATCCATCACATAGATTTGCTGACTACCCGAACGGTCGCTTTCGAACACGATCCGGTTGCCGTCGGGCGAATAGGACCCGCCAATGTCGATACCCGGCGTATTGGTCAGGCGAATGCTCGGTCCGCCATTTGCCGATACGCGATAGATATCTGTATTGCCCGATACGGCCATGGAATAGAGGATCCATTGGCCATCAGGCGACCAGCGCGGAGCGAATGTAGGATTACTGCTTTCGGTGACCAGCGTCTGGCGGCCTGTGCCGATATCATAGACGTAAATTCGCGGATTGCCGTCATCATAGCTGAGATAGAGCAGCTTGCGATAATCGGGCGAATAACGCGGAGTTAGCGCAGGCGTGCGGCCGGATGTTATGAAACGGTGGTTTGCACCGTCGCTATCCATGATGGCCAGGCGTTTTACGCGGTTATCCTTGGGACCGGTTTCGGCGATATAGGCGATGCGGCTGTCGAGAAACGGGTCTTCACCCGACAGGCGCGAATAGACCATATCGGCGCATTTATGCGCAGCACGGCGCCAATCGCGCGGAGGCACCACCCATCCGCCGCGCTCCAGCTCATCCTTCAGAACAACGTCATAGAGATAGCACCCGACAAAAAGCCGACCATCAGGCCGTGCGGACACAAAGCCGTGTACCAGCATTTCTGCGCTCCGATTGCTCCAGCTCGGCCAGTTGGGTGCGCGGACCTGGTCGAAAGTAGGCTGTGGCAGAGAATCGGGCCCAACCGGCTTGAACAACCCGTTATTGCGCAGATCGTTGAACAC
>JAHDDJ010000119.1:0-2572 GCA_020629385.1 Erythrobacter sp. | reverse complement strand
GAGAATCGGGCCCAACCGGCTTGAACAACCCGTTATTGCGCAGATCGTTGAACACGACCCGGGCAAGTTGCTTGCCGAGCTGCGCAGTTCCCTCGCTGCTCGCAGGTGTCGGTACATCGCGATTGGTTGCGAAGCCGGCAATGGCAATGCCCAGGTCTTCCCATTCGCTATCATCAGTGACGCTGCCAGTGAGGCCTTCTTCCTCACCCGATGCGCTGCTTTCTTCGATCGGTGTAGATTCCAAACCTGATTCCTGCGCAAACGCAGGCATACTCAAGCCGAAAGCGAACAAGATCATCAATACGCGCATAATCATAGCCTTCTGTCGAAACGCCATTGGCTGATATATTTCCATTTGTCGTAAAATTCCTCTGGCAAATCGAAGGGCGCTGCAAGCTGGACCGAACGGATCGCCCGTTCTGCATGGATACCGGCCTGCGCGCGGTTTGCATCGTTTACGCCCGACTGGCTGACGACCTCAGGTCGGCCGGAAAGCGTACCATCTCGATTAAGGCGAAAACGAAGGATCGTGACCAACCTGTCAGCATCTGCCCCTTGGGGGGCGCTCCAGTGGCGTTTGAGTTGCCGGTTGATCGCCGAGCGTAAATCGGCCTGTTCCTTCGCGCCGAATTTCGCGCCCTGATTGCGCGTTTCGCTGGTTTCGCGGCTCGTTCCTGCGCCTTTCAGAAAATCGCTTCCGATCTGGCTTGCGCCGGACGTCTTTGGCTTGGTTTTCGGTTTATCTTTCGGACGGTCGGAAGTGCGCGTCTGGGTTTGCGGCTTGCTCTCCTGACGGCGCTCGGTGCGGTCAGGGCGTACACGCTCCTGCCGTTGCTCACTTGGTTGCGCAACTGCTTGTTCAAGCGGCTCGGGCAGCACTGGGACCTGCTCGTCCGACAATTGCGGGGCAGTGGCCATACGGCTTTCTGCCACAGGAACCGGAGACAATGCCTCCAATCCGACATCATCTGCCAGACTCACAGAAATCCGCTCGGGCGCAGGCGCAGCGGCACCGGGTTCAGGTTTGATCAGAAATACCGCCAAGACTGCGAGATGCAGCAGAACCGCGACACAAAGGCCGATCAGTTCGTCAGGGCGGATGCGCGCTGTCTGCATAATCGCCTAGAGCTATTGCCCGCTTTCTGAACCGTCACTGACCACTGCTTCAGTCGGGGCTTCAGAGGAAGGTTCTGCATCAGCGCCGGTATTCTCACCCGAAGCCGCGCTGTTGGTCAGCAAGGCAATCGATTTAAGACCGGCGCGGTTCAGCTCACCCATCACCGCCATCATCTGGCCATAGGCCAGCGCACGATCACCGCGCAGATTGATCTGCGGCATGGTGCCATCAGGGTTGGGACGGATTTCCGCCAACCGCGCGGGAAGAGCATCGGGCGAAACAAACTCGTCCCCGAAATACATCGCGCCATCAGGCGATACAGTAATGGTGATCGGGTCCTGTTCCTGCGGCAAAGCGCTGGCGCGGCTATCGGGCAAGTCGATCGGCACGCCCGATGTCAACAAGGGCGCAGTGACCATGAAGATTATCAGCAGCACGAGCATCACATCGACAAACGGCGTGACGTTGATTTCCGACATGGGCGCGCGGCCACGGCGTCTCCGCCGACCCCCGCTGCGCCCAGAAGACAGGCCCATCGCCATTTACATCCGCTCCAGTTCGCGGCTGAGGCTGGCGTGGAACCGGTCCGCAAAACGCTGCATCCGTGCTTCCAGCGAATTCACTCCGTGGCTGAAGCGGTTGTAAGCAATCACTGCTGGGATAGCGGCGAACAGTCCGATAGCGGTCGCAAACAGCGCTTCTGAAATGCCCGGAGCAACCACAGCCAGAGACGAGTTTTCTTGAACGCCGATCTGGAAGAAACTGTTCATGATGCCCCAGACGGTACCGAACAGACCCACAAAGGGCGCCACCGAGCCGACCGTGGCCAGAAAATTCAACCGGTCCGACAGATTATCTGCCTCTTGCGCGACCTGCGTTTCCATAATCGCCGCAAGCCTTTGCCGCGTACCGTCGCGATCCATCTTTGCTGGCCCCGCCTTGGTCGAGCGCCGCCATTCGGACATGCCCGCTGCCGCAACATTGGCCGACGGAATGTTCTTTTTGGTGGACTGCTTCACGAGCGCATCGAAATCGTCGGCTTTCCAGAATTCGCCTTCAAACTGCGTATTGCGCTTTTTCACACCGGCAAGCCGCAAACTGAAGCTGATGATAATCATCCAGACCCAGATACTGGCGAGGATCAGACCTGCCATAACGGCCTGTACAACGATATCGGCGTCAAGAAACAGCTGGAGCGGATCAAGCTTTGTCGATGATCCTGCGGCAGTCATTAGGGGGAGAAGGTTCATGCGTTCTCTTCTTGGGAAATTACCGGCGCGAAGGCATCGCGCCATGCTTGGGGTTGCCGGGTCGGCCGGCCCGTTGGCGCAACAAAGCCGACGCGAAAAGTTGCTTCGCACAGCAATTGTGAACCGGGGCCGAATCCTCTGAAAGCGCGTTGGTGCATGGTCACGCTGGCGGCTTTCAATTGTGTGCAGCGGGTGTGGATCACCA
>JAHDDJ010000570.1 GCA_020629385.1 Erythrobacter sp. | reverse complement strand
AAGGCCCAATCGGGAGCTTTGGTCCGGCGCGCGGTCGCCGCCAGCAATTGCTTGGGCGGCGTATGCACCAGCAGCGGATTGTCGAACACATCGGTCGCCTGCCGCCAATAGGGATCACCAGCCAAACCGCCATAGGTGACAGTCAATGTAGGTGTATAATTGACCCCGCTCTGCCCGAAGAATTGCAGCACATCTTCATACATCACATCGACCGGCACATTGTGTTCGACCGTCGAGTTACCGTCGGCGACGAGGTTCATATCCATGCCAAACAGCGAGCCGCCTTCCGCAACAACGAGCATATTTTCTGCCACTGCTGCACGGACAACCTGCTGGCGCTGTTCACGGCGCGGCTGGTTGTAGTTCTTGACCGAAATACCGCCTTGCGACTTGATCCGGCGAACATGCGCCAGAGCATCGTCGTAATTGTTGATCTCCGCATAGACGCCCGGCGCCTTGGCTCCATAGATGATTTCTCCGGTCGAGAAGATACGCGGGGCAAGCAGCGTGCCTGCACGCTGGCGTTCCGCCGCTGAAAAGATCATGCTCGCCCGCGACGACGGATCATGCATCGTGGTGGTGCCCATGGCGAGGTTCTGGACCAGCACCCAGTTCTGCTGCGGCACCAGATCGCCCACGCCTTGCGGGCCATGCGCATGTGCGTCGACCAGACCCGGCATGATCGTCTTGCCCGACATATCAATGGTCTTGGCACCGGCAGGCACCGAAACTTCGCCCGCTGCACCAACGGCCGTGATGCGGTCGCCGGTGATGACGATTGCGCCATTTTCGATAGCGCCAGCACCCTCGCCGGCCATCGTCAAAATGCGCGCACCGGTGAGAACAACCGTGCCGCTTGGCTTTGCCGCTTTTTGCGTTGTGGCAAGCGAAATACCGGTTTGAGGCGGCGTGAAACCTGTGTCCTGGCCTGGTGCAGTCGGGAACAGCGAGCCAACCGAAGCAGAATAGAGCGTTGGCCCCATGCTCCAGTTCAAACTGTCTCCGCC
>JAHDDJ010000118.1:3130-6153 GCA_020629385.1 Erythrobacter sp. | reverse complement strand
AAATTGCCAGGGGGCCTGTAAGCCGGGTTCTGTCCAGCGCGTGGTTTCCCGGAAGGGACCCGTCACGCTTGGGCAGCCATTCCTCTAGGCGGTGGATTGCTCCGCCGCTCAAGCAGCCAACCCGGGCGGTCGATGCGAAACACATCTGCTCCGAAGAGCGCGCCGCCCCTATTTGGCCTTGCTCCGGGTGGGGTTTGCCGTGCCGCCGCCGTTACCGGAAGCGCGGTGCGCTCTTACCGCACCCTTTCACCCTTACCCCGGCTTGCGCAGGGGCGGTTTGCTCTCTGTGGCACTTTCCCTGAAGTCACCTTCGGCGGGCGTTACCCGCCACCCTTGTTTCGTGGAGCCCGGACTTTCCTCGGCACTTGCGTGACGCGGCTGCCCGGCCCCCTGGCGATGCCGGATATAGAGACGGCGGCAGGTCTTGGGAACCCGCCGCCGTCAATTTGCCTCTTTAAGGGGCTTACCCGGCGTCGCCGCCGATATTTTCAAGCGTTTCATCCGGCGACAGCAGATAGCGCCAAATCAGCGCACCGATTGCCGCACCGATCAGCGGTGCCACCCAGAACAGCCAAAGCTGCGAAACCGCACCCGTTTCTGCATAGAAGGCGACACTGGTCGAACGGGCCGGGTTGACCGACGTATTGGTGACCGGGATCGAGATCAGGTGGATCAGCGTCAGCGACAAACCGATGGAAATCGGCGCAAAACCGCCTGGCACTTTCGACGAAGTCGATCCCAGAATCACAATCAGGAACCCTGCCGTCAGAATGATCTCGATCAGCAAAGCAGCCATCATCGAATAGCCATGCGGTGACAGCTCTCCATATCCGTTGGAAGCGAAACCACCGGCGCTCCAACCTTCCACACCCGATGCAATCATGAACAGGCAGCCCGCCGCCACGAATGATCCGAATAGCTGTGCGATCCAGTATGGCACCAGCTCTCCCCACGAAAAGCGGTTACCCAGGGCCAGACCCAGCGACACCGCCGGATTGAAATGGCCACCGGAAATGCCGCCAACGGCATACGCCATCGTCAGCACGGTCAGGCCGAATGCCAGCGAAACACCGGCATAGCCGATACCAAGCTCCGGAATGCCCGCGGCAAGCACCGCGGAACCACAGCCGCCGAATACCAGCCAGAATGTGCCGAATGCTTCGGCGCTCAATTTACGTAACATAAAACAACTCCCCTCCAGTTATCAGAAGGTACTTTGCCCCAACTTGAGCAGTTCTCCAAATCTGCAAATGTAAATTATCTTGTCGCGCCCCGGTCCCGGTCGAGCAAAAGCTGGAACAGGATTGCCCGGATTTCCCCGTCGATCACGCCATCAACCTTGCGTGGGCGCCAGCGCCGTTGGAATGCCTCAACCGCTTTGATGCCGTCAGTGATGTCGTAACCATAGCGTTCCAGCGCCAGGTAAAACGCGCCATCATTGTCATAGACATCGCCCAACTCGATCTTCGGTACGGGCGTGGCTAGGCCATATTCCGCCAATCGCTCCCACGGGAACAGCTCGCCCGGATCCAGCTTGCGCGCCGGGGCGACATCGGAATGCGCAACCACATTGGCGCGCGGAATGGCGTAATCTTTCAGGATCGCACTGAGCAGCGGCACCAGCGCCTCTATCTGTGCATCCTCGAACGGGCGATAGCCCAACCCATGCCCTGGATGATCGAGCTCTATGCCAATACTGGCGGAATTGACGTCTGTGATCCCGCGCCAATGCGAGACACCCGCATGCCAAGCGCGTTTCTCCTCTGGCACCAGCAGCGTGACCTCGCCTTCCTCGCTGATAAGGTAATGCGCGCTCACTTGCGCGTCGGGATCGCACAACCGCTCCAGCGCGGTTTCGACCGGCTTCATTTCGGTATAATGGAGCACAACCATCGTGACCGGCAGCTTGCGGTCATTGCAATTCGGCGAAAGCCGCGTGTGATGGACGAGCTCTTCCCGCATCCGGCACCTAGCCGATCAGGCCCGACGGCTGCGGCAGAACGGCACCCAGCACCAAGGCCTCGTCGCCCAGCTGATATTGCAGACCACCGCCCGATTTCTCTGCCAGCAGCGCGATCATATGTGCAGGCGCCGTACGGCTGGACAGATCACCAACAGGCAGTTCGCCTTGAAGAGCTTGCCCGATCGTCTCGTCGAAAGCGATCTTCTGGCCTGTGGCGCGAACCACGATCTCGGTATTCCCGTCACGCATTTCCGCGCCGATATCCAGCGTCCCGCCGCGTACCAGCGCATCAAGCGCGATATGCGTCAGGTTGAGCAGCACTTTGACCGCATCTTTCGGAAGCTTCGCCGCATCCATAGCCCAGTTGGCCTCGACCCGTTTGGCGCTCTCAACCAGCGAGTCGATCACCGACTTCGCCTCGGCCACTTCGACCATTTCACCGAAGCCACCAGCCGCACCATAGGCGAGACGGAAGAATTTGAGCTTGTCGGTGCTGGTTTTGGCGCTTTGCTCCAGCAGATCCATACATTGCTGGCGCATCGCCGGATCGGTTTCATCGGCCAGCAACTCCAGCCCATTGCTCAGCGCCCCGACAGGGCTGAGCATATCATGGCACAGGCGTGAACAGAGCAAAGCTGCGAGATCGGCGGAGGATTTGTCGTTCATGAAAGTGGGTTCAAACCTTAAAAATCGCGAGACATGGACCGCATGGACCACAGTCCTAGGGCAAAAATCTCACCCTCGCATCTGTTAGTTGGACATTGACCGTAATTTTGGCGGTTGCGCAGTGACATGAGCGCGTTTTAGCCATTGATCACGCGGTAGGAAAGCGGCTCAAACCCTTGCGGAGTATCGCGCCAGAACGTCACCTCTTCACCCGCAATGATCGCCCAGATTTTGCCGTCACCTGCCGCAGAGGCGGCATCCTTAACCGAGGGTTCGGCATTTCCTGTGGGGTGCGAATGGTAAAACCCGGCTACCTTTGGGCCGCCCTCTCGCTCGGCGCGATAGGCAGCAATTAAAGCCCGTGGATCAATCTCGAAATGGGTCGCAGGATTGG
>JAHDDJ010000118.1:0-3030 GCA_020629385.1 Erythrobacter sp. | reverse complement strand
CGATAGGCAGCAATTAAAGCCCGTGGATCAATCTCGAAATGGGTCGCAGGATTGGAATGGACGTTATGCGCTGACTGAACGCTGGAGATAGTATTGTCATCACCGAACATGATGCCGCAGCATTCATTCGGATGTGCCTCTTCGCTTTGCCGCATGAGCTCTGCCAAAAGCTGGCTTGAGATATGTATCGCCATAGCGCATGCGCTACACCATGAATTCACCCGAAACCATATCCGGCACGCTTGCCACCAGCGGACGTGTCGACAAGGCGCTGGCGGAAGCATCGGGCCTCTCGCGTGAGCGGGTGAAGGCATTGATGGCCGAGGGCGCGGTTATGATCGGCAAGACTGTCGTCACCAACCCTTCCGCCAAAATGCAGGCCGGTGCCCATTTTACCATCACAGTGCCGCCCGCTGCCGAAGCGGAAGCGCAACCGCAGGATATTCCGCTGGACGTGGTGTTCGAGGATGCGCATCTGATTATCGTGAACAAACCGGCGGGCATGGTAGTCCATCCGGCGGCGGGAAATCCGGACGGGACGCTGGTCAATGCGCTGCTGCACCATTGCAAAGGTCAGCTTTCGGGCATCGGTGGCGTAGCCCGCCCCGGGATTGTGCACCGGATCGACAAGGACACTTCTGGTTTGCTGGTTGCAGCAAAAACTACTGCCGCGCATGAGGGGCTCGCCGCGCAATTTGCCGACCATTCGATCCATCGGCGATATATTGCCGTTTGCGCGGGTTACCCCATCCCTGCCGAGGGGACAGTCGATGCACGCATCGGACGGTCAGATCAGAACCGAAAAAAAATGGCGGTCCTGGCGCCGGATGCGACGCGCGGAAAACACGCAATCACACATTACAAAACGCTCGGAAAACTGAATGATTGCAGCGTCATAGAATGTCGCCTGGAAACAGGCAGAACCCACCAGGTACGCGTTCACTGTGCGTCAATTGGCCATGCGCTATTAGGGGACCCGATATATGGACGCACACCGGCCCGATTGAGGCCGATTCTGAAGCGAATCGGTTTCGTCCGACAGGCACTCCATGCGGCATCGCTCGGCTTCGATCATCCGGTCACGGGCGAATATTTGGAGTTTTCGGCCGATTTGCCCGCCGATATGCAGGAACTGATCGACGAAACCATGCGTTGAAATCGATGAATGGTACTGCAAATCTCAGGCAGTGCGTTTATATGTAACCAAGTGGCCCGAAATTACGGATGCTCCTTAGAGGTCCGCAAACACGAGGTCGACGCAAGAAAGGTTAGGGATAGAGTGAGTAACGTAACTACCAAAGTCCCGGCACTGGGCGGAGAGCAGAGCCTCAACCGCTATTTGTCGGAGATCAAGAAGTTCCCGGTTTTGACTGCAGAGCAGGAATATATGCTCGCCAAACGTTATGCGGAACATGAAGACCCCGAAGCAGCAGCACAGCTGGTAACCAGCCACCTTCGCCTCGTTGCGAAGATTGCGATGGGTTATCGCGGCTATGGCCTGCCCGTTTCCGATCTGATTTCAGAAGGTAACGTCGGCCTGATGCAGGGCGTCAAGAAATTCGAACCCGAGCGCGGCTTCCGCCTCGCCACCTATGCGATGTGGTGGATCAAGGCGAGCATGCAGGAGTTTATCCTGCGTAGCTGGAGCCTTGTCAAAATGGGTACCACCGCAGCGCAGAAGAAGCTGTTCTTCAACCTTCGCCGGATGAAGAAAGAGCTGGAAGCATATGAGGACAGCGACCTGCATCCCGACGACGTCAAAAAGATCGCCACCGATCTTGGCGTTGCAGAGCAGGAAGTCATCAACATGAACCGGCGCATGATGATGGGCGGCGATGGCTCGCTCAACACCAAGATGCGCGGCGACGAAGAAGACGGCGGCCAGTGGCAGGACTGGCTGGTCGATGACCGGCCATTGCAGGACGAGACTGTGGCCGATGCCGAGGAGGCAGAAGTACGTCACGAAATGCTGCTGGAGGCGATGGACGGTTTGAATGACCGCGAAAAGCACATTCTGACCGAACGCCGCCTGACGGAAAACCCGCAGACGCTGGAAGAACTGTCGCAGGTCTACAGCGTCAGCCGCGAACGCATCCGCCAGATCGAAGTCCGCGCTTTTGAAAAGCTGCAGAAAGCGATGAAAGCAATCGCCGGCGAAAGGTTTATGCCTGTCGCGGGTTGATTAGTCGGGTAACTGCCCGACCAAGCTATCGAAAATTGATACATCGAAACGCCGGGGGTTTTCCTCCGGCGTTTTGTTTTGGATTTCCGCCAGCAATTGCTCTTGATCGGGAAACGCAAACTCGACACGCCCCGGCAAAACATCGGACAAAGTTTCGAACCAGCGCATCAGATGTGGCTGTAGAGCCAGATGCTGGTCGAAATTGCCGCGACGACGCGTCTCATCGCCTTCTTTTTGTTTGCGCGCCTGATCGGGATCGATCCGTTTGACGAAATAGCGATCCGCAAAACCGATCTGCCGGTCGACAATCGCTCGCCGGACAAAGCGCCGAGCGACCGCAAATTTATCCGGCCAGTTGAATCCGGCCTTTTCCATACACCAAGCGTAATGGATCTTCATCGGATCGGTATCACACACCACAAAACCGTGCTTCGCCTCAATTGCGAGCGCCAACTGGAAACGGCGAATATTATGGTTTGCCCAGAAAGTCGCATGGTTCTCCAGCGGTGCATCATCTTTGGGCCTTGGGCCAAGCGGCTCCAACTCAGGCAACCACAGACCTGCACCAAATCTGCGCGCAAAAGTGGTCTTGCCTGCGGCACTTATACCTTCGAGCACGACGATCATTGGGTACCGGTATTGTCTGCCCCTCTTACGGTCAATTGCACTGCGGGAATTAGCTGGTATCGGTCGCACTATGCTCTGGCTTTTCAAATTCCTTGCCAAGATCATTCTGTGGTTTGTCGGCCTGAGCCTTGCACTTGTGCTGCTGTTCAAATTCGTGCCGCCACCGATCACGGCAACGATGGTGATGAATGGCGACGGGATTACCAAGGATTGGGAATCGC
>JAHDDJ010000569.1 GCA_020629385.1 Erythrobacter sp. | reverse complement strand
CCTTTGGGGCTTTCGGTTGCGACATAGACTTCGCCAGCGGGAACATGGAAACCCTCTGTATAGAGTTTGAAGTGGTGGATCAGCGCTTCCATGCTCTGCTTCATCTCGCCGCGTTTGGGCGGTGAAACTTTGCGGTCGTCGGAGGCAATCGGGCCATCGGGCATCTCCGCTATGCATTGCTTGATGATCTTCGCGCTCTGATAGACCTCGTTCACGCGGACCATGAAGCGATCGTAGCAATCCGAATTTGTGCCAACCGGAATCTCGAAATCCATCCGGTCATACACATCATAGGGCTGCGATTTGCGCAGATCCCACGGGATACCTGCCGCACGGATCATCGGGCCGCTAAAGCCCCATGCCAGCGCGTCTTCCTTGCTGACATGCGCGATATCGACATTGCGCTGTTTGAAAATGCGGTTGTCGATCACCAGGCTCATCGCATCGCCGAACAGTTCGGGCAGACGGTTATCCACCCAGTCGCCAATATCGGTCAGCAGCTTGAGCGGCACATCCTGGTGCACGCCGCCGGGCCGGAACCATGCGGAGTGCATCCGCGCACCCGAAGCACGCTCGAAAAAGTTCATGCAGTCTTCGCGAATTTCAAAGACCCACAGGTTTGGCGTCATCGCGCCGACATCCATCACATGCGCACCGATATTGAGCATATGGTTGGAAATGCGGGTCAGCTCTGCGAACAACACCCGCAAATATTGCGCGCGCTCCGGCACTTCGACATTGAGCAGCTTCTCGATCGCCAGAACGTAGGAATGTTCCTGACACAGCGGCGAGCAGTAATCGAGGCGGTCGAAATATGGCAGCGCCTGCAAATAGGTCTTGTGCTCGATCAGCTTCTCGGTGCCGCGGTGGAGCAAGCCCACATGCGGGTCGATCCGCTCGATGATTTCACCATCAAGCTCCATGACCATACGCAAAACGCCGTGCGCCGCAGGGTGCTGGGGGCCGAAGTTGATGGTGTAATTGGAAACGACTTCGCCGTCCGTAGTGGGCGA
>JAHDDJ010000568.1 GCA_020629385.1 Erythrobacter sp. | reverse complement strand
CGGCAGGCAATGCGCTGGAAATGAAAGCCTTCACCGACGACGCAATGCTGTTTGCGCGGTAGTTTACTGGTTCAATGGGCTTGGCGCTATTCGCCGCAGTACCTGTCGTAGTCTGAGCCTAGTCTGAGAGACTATTCTGGATGTGAGAAGTGCGGGCTTGGCAAGCTTTCCAATATTGGTCGAAACGACTGACTGAAGCCTAGCTCTTTCGGTTGAGGAAATTCTCAAGGCGTAGTTGCTTTCGATCTGGAGATGCCACCTGGATCGATCGTGCCAATCGTTGAATCTGCTTTTCCCATTTACCGGCATGCTTTTCGGCGTTGCCATGTTTGATAGGCCCGCAAGCCAGGAAGCGCACTGGCTTGAAACCGCAAAAGCCGAGTATCTGGCGCTTCCACCGTTTGATCAGTGCATTGCCGTAGATCAGACGCAAGAAGAACGGCGGCGTGTCCATCGTTGCGATCACATCCGCAGAGCGGCCTTCCATAAGCTTATCCCACCAAGAATCGCCGGAATGATATGCGAATGTGAAGCCAGGCAAGAGTACGCGGTCGAGTAAGCCTTTGAGTTCGGCAGGCTCGCTTCCCCACCACATCGGAAAGCTGACCACCAAATGGTCGCACTCATCAAGTTCCCTTGCCAGATTGGCCACATCTGGCTCCCACTCGACGCGTTTTGCATATCCAAAACGCAAGATCGGAGAGAAATCCATGTCTCGTACCGCAATCCTCTTAACGATAGTTCCTTGCGGCAGAGCGTCCTCGTAGTGCTGGAGCAGATGCGAAGAAAATCGTCCTTCGTCCGGATGACCATCAAGCAGAAGTACGCGCATACGGTTAGCAATCCTGACTGTTACGAGACTGGCAGGAATCTGGACGATGAAGAGTAGAGCGTCAATGTTTGCATGAAGTTTAGAATAGCGGTCGATGTCCGCAATAGGGGTGTGAATAGACAGGCTGCCATTTGCCGAAAAGTCGCCACACCACCCTTCGCGCTTGGCGGCGGTGCCTGATAA
>JAHDDJ010000567.1 GCA_020629385.1 Erythrobacter sp. | reverse complement strand
CGGTGAGGACCACACGGGGCGAAATTAATTTTCGGCCACAACAGGGGTGATGCGCGTGGTCGCATTGGTCAGGACGGTTGCTTACCTCGGTCTGGAAGCGCGTGCGGTAGAGGTACAATGCGCCCTCGCGCCGGGCTTGCCCAATTTCAATGTCGTAGGTCTGGCAGACAAGGCGGTCGGCGAAAGCAAAGAGCGCGTGCGTGCCGCATTGTCCGCCATGGGCCTCGCGCTGCCGCCCAAGCGGATCACGATCAACCTCTCCCCCGCAGACCTTCCTAAAGAAGGATCGCATTACGATCTGCCGATTGCGCTGGCTCTGCTTGCTGCAATGGGCGTGACCGATGCCGAGCAATTGGGTGACTGGATCGCGGTTGGCGAGCTGGCGCTGGATGGCCGCGTAGTTCCTTCGCCCGGCGTGCTGCTCGCCGCAATCCATGCAAGTGAGCTGGAGGCCGGTCTGATCTGCCCCGCTGCCCAAGGGGCCGAGGCGCGCTGGGCCAGCGACATCCCGATTGCCGCCGCGCCCGATCTGGTCGCTTTGCTCAACCATCTCAAAGGCACCGCGCAATTGCCAGTGCCGCAGCCAGGTGAGGTCGAACCTGCCGCGCCCGGCCCCGACCTCAAACAGGTCAAGGGGCAGGAAACCGCCAAACGCGCTTTGGAAATCGCTGCTGCAGGCGGACACAATTTGTTGATGAACGGGCCACCGGGAGCCGGCAAAAGCCTGCTCGCCTCCTGCCTGCCGGGTATCCTGCCCGAACTTGGCCCGGCCGAGGCGCTGGAAGTGTCGATGATCCAGTCAGTCGCGGGGACGCTGGAGGGAGGGCGGATCAGCCGCGCCCGCCCGTTTCGTGCCCCGCATCATTCTGCCAGCATGGCTGCACTCACCGGTGGCGGCCTGAAAGTGAAACCAGGCGAAGTCAGCCTCGCGCATCTGGGCGTGCTGTTCCTTGACGAATTGCCCGAATTCCAGCGCGCCGTGCTCGACTCGCTGCGCCAGCCGCTGGAAACGGGCAA
>JAHDDJ010000566.1 GCA_020629385.1 Erythrobacter sp. | reverse complement strand
GTCTGCACCTTGAGAAACCGCCGAACCTCCTTAATATAGAGACTCCACAAACCAATGCGGTTGATGCCGGTGATGATCGGCTCTCCTCGCGGAGGAAAGCGGGTTTGCTGACCCGTGGTGTTCTCGGTCAGGGACACATCTGAATGGTCGCTGTGTGCGACGCTATTCTGTACTTGATCGGCCATAGGCCCGCGCCTAGGGCGATTGCCAGTGACTGGCAAGCACCACGCCGATGCGACGCGCAGTTTTGAAAAATATTGGAAGTGCTGAATGAGTTGGACTGAAGAACGGATCGCCACGCTACAAAAGATGTGGGAAGGCGGATCGACTGCAAGCCAGATTGCGGAAGAACTCGGCGGGGTAAGCCGCAATGCCGTGATCGGCAAAGCGCATCGCCTCGGCCTGAAATCGCGTCCTTCGCCGGTCAAAGCCAATGATAAGAAAAAGGCTGCGCCCAAGAAGAAAGCTGCCCCCAAGCCTGCGGCCAAGAAACCAGTCGCGGTCCGCGCTACGCCCAAGCCCGCTCCGCCGCGTCCGCCAAGCGATGCGGTAGCGCAGGCAGCACGTGCGGCAGGCGAGATTATCCCGTCGCAGCCGATTCCCAACAAGTCGCCCGATTTGCCGAAAATCGTTTCGGTCGGGCCTGGCGGATTTTTGCGTCAAGGACCGGGTGACCAGCAACCACCAATCCCGCCGGCACCACCGCGCCGTCTGGTTCCGGCCAAGCCCAGCCCCGAGATTGCCGACAAAACAAGCCTGCTAGACCTTTCCGACAAAGTATGCCGCTGGCCGATGGGCCATCCGGGCGAACCGGATTTCCACTTCTGTGGTGCAGACGTGAACCCGGGTTTCCCTTATTGCGTCGAGCATTGCGGACGGGCGTTTCAGGCACAGCTTCCGCGTGGTGCCCGCAGACCCCCTCCACCCCTGCCTTTTGGCGGCCCTCGCGTCCGCTGATAGCGAATTGAAATTGGACAAGCGGCTGCCGGAAACGGTGGCCGCTTTTCTTTTTGGTGC
>JAHDDJ010000565.1 GCA_020629385.1 Erythrobacter sp. | reverse complement strand
TATGGCGGTGTTGTCGTGTTCGTGGTGATCTTTGCGATGTATCCGCTGGGTCTGCGTCTGCTGAAAGAGGCGGATATTCCCAAGCGGTTGTTCTGCGGCGCACTGGCTTTGGGGGCAGGTACGTTCACGCTGACGGCCTTGCCCGGAACACCCTCGATCCAGAATGTTATTCCCACCCTTGCGCTTGGCACCGATCTGTTTGCCGCAGCGGGGCTCGGCCTGTTTGGCGGAGCGATCATGTTCGCGCTTGGCATGGCCTATCTCGAGCGCGAACGGGTCAAGGCGCAGGCAGCAGGCGAGGGGTTCACGCCTGGCCCGGCCGATGTCATCCCCGATCTTTCGAGCATCGAGAAGGACATGCCGCATTGGGCGCTCGCAGCCCTGCCACTGGTGCTGGTGATCGGCACAATCCTCACACCGCGTCTGGTGACGCTGGCGGGCGGCGGCGGCGATAACGCGCTGATCCAGTTTGCGAGCAGCCAGCCGATCCTGTGGCCCTCCATAGCTCTGCTGCTGGCGAGCATCGTCGCGCTGATCCTGTTTCCCGCCGTTCGCCGTGCTCCGCTCAAAGTGCTGGGCAATGGAACGCAGGATTCAATCCTGCCGCTGATGGCGACCTCTGCCGTGATCGGCTTTGGCGGCGTGGTGGTGCAGACCGCCGGTTTCGCGACCTTTACCCAGGCAGTGGTTGGCGCGGATGTCCCGCCACTGATGTCCGCTTTTGCCGCGATCAGCACCGTGTCAGGCATCACAGGTTCTGCCAGCGGTGGCTTGCAGATTTTTATGGCGACTTTGGCAGAGCCCTATCTTGCGCTCGGCATCGATCCGCAGGAACTGCACCGCATCGTCGCCATGGCCAGCGGCGGGTTTGACAGCCTGCCCCATTGCGGCGCGGTCATCGCAATGCTGACCATCACCCAGCTGACGCATAAGCAGGCGTATAAAGATGTCGGCATTGTTACCGTGGTGATCCCGGTGATTGCGACGCTGCTGACCATCGGGCTTGCGATGGTGACGTGA
>JAHDDJ010000117.1:5665-6237 GCA_020629385.1 Erythrobacter sp. | reverse complement strand
AACAGCGCTTGGCTATGACAACACGGTGTCCGGGACCAACGCGACGGGCCTTGGTGTGAGTAACACGGTGTCCGGGGACAACGCGACGGGCCTTGGTGTTCTGAACGAGGTGTCCGGGACCAACGCGACGGGCCTTGGTGTGAGTAACACGGTGTCCGGGAACCAGGCAACAGCGCTTGGCTATGACAACACGGTGTCCGGGACCAACGCGACGGCTGTCGGCGCTGGGGCAACGGCCATCGGAGATAACTCTCAAGCTTTCGGATCTGGTGCGACTATCAATAGCTTTGCGAGCAGCACGGCTATCGGGACAGGTGCCACAGTTGATAGGGATAACCAGATTACCCTCGGCGTCGCAGGTGATGACATCACCGCAGAAGGAATTCTGCAAACAACTACATCTTATTCCGGGATCGTTGTTATTGAAAATGACGGGACATTGCGGAATACGGATGAATTGGTGCTCGACAGTCTCGAAGTCGAAGATTTGACTGTGAACTCGACACTGTCGGTCTCTGGTGATGCAACCTTCGGCTCCGACATTGATGTGGCAGGTGACAGCAATGTCTCCG
>JAHDDJ010000117.1:0-5565 GCA_020629385.1 Erythrobacter sp. | reverse complement strand
GCGGCGACATGAGCGTCTCCGGCGATACAACGCTGGCAGGTGATCTGGGTGTCTCGGGAGCTGTCACGCTGGACAGCACATTGTCGGTCTCCGGTGATGCAACCTTCGGCTCCGACATTGATGTGGCAGGTGACAGCAATGTCTCCGGCAACAGCAATGTGGGCGGCGACATGAGCGTCTCCGGCGATACAACGCTGGCAGGTGATCTGGGTGTCTCCGGCAATAGCCTCTTCCAAGGCACCGTGGATATTACGGATGACCTGAATGTGACGATTGGCGATCCTTCGGCGACAGGGACTGGTCCGGTGACTGTTCTGGATGTCAACGGAACTGGTATGAACTTGGTCGTTGACGATAGAACCGGGAATGTTTCGAACTTTGAAGTGACTTCCACAAGTGTCAGCCTGACAAACAATGGTTATGGCTTCACATCCACCGGCGGTACCACAAACGTTACAGGTGTGAACACCACAGTTACAGGCACAACACAGACAGTCATTCAAGGCGGTACAACGTCTATGTCTTTGACCAACTCCGGGGTCAATTTCTCTGGATCCGGTGGGGCACCTGTTCGCCTTTCGGGTGTGGCAGATGGTGTTGCGCCAACCGATGCGGTCAACGTTCGCCAGCTTGGTGCTCTGGAAGGTCAGTTGAGTGGTGCGATAGCCGGGACAATGGCTATGACCCAGCTTCCGACCATTACAGCGAACGAGAGCTTCTCCTTTGGGATGGCTGTGGGTGCCTATAACGGTGAAACGGCTGCTGCGATTGGTGGTACTGCGCGCCTTGATAACAACCTTGTCCTTAGAGGTGCCGTCCAGCACTCTAGCAGTGGCGGTACCGGTGGTGCCATTGGCCTAGGTTGGTCGTGGTAACCTAGCCTCTGCTCATAATATGACATTTACGGGCGATCTCGAAAGACCGCCCGTTTTTACGGTTAAAAATGGCAAAACCAGCTATGCGCTTTTTCGTTTTTATCTTTGCTATTATACTGTTGCCTTCGATAGCTGTCTCCCAAAACGCAGAGCAGCCAGTCAATGTGCGAAATGCAGGTGCTTTTAAATGTCAGGAATATCTTCCTGTTATACGACAACAGGGTAGAACAGTTGAAAAAACAGCATTTCTAAATTGGGCTGCAGCTTATGCGACAGCTGCAGCGCGCTCCAATTCTCTGATAGATTTATTCCCGATTGGAGATTCTTGGGAACTCCTTGTTATGGTGAGTCTTGTCTGTACGGAGAATGAAGAGGCCACTTTTGAAACAGCAGTTCGAACCGCAACGCGGCGACTGCAGCCCTATTGGGTTCGCACGTCACCAAGTTACATGACTTTAAACGATCCCCAAGGCCGAACCGTTCTCTTGTACACTGAGTCAGTGCTGCCTCTGCAGGAAGCGCTGAATCGCTATGGTGCCGACATTGCGGCCGATGGCGTTTATGGGAATCAAACCGGTAACGCGATACGTCGTGTGAATGAGGCGCGGGGTGCGCGGGCCTGGATGACGCCTGATGGCGAGCTCCTCTATCGACTCACAAGACCAACAAATTGAGGGCCATACCATGACAGAAATATTTGTTTCATCACTCATCGTTGCAGGCTTGGCCCTGCAGTTATTCATGTTCTTCAAGTCCATGAGGATTGCATTCTTTGTCTTTCTCGGCGTTGCCCTTATTCAACTTCTTGCATTGGGCACGTTCTGGTTTGACAGATATCAATCTTACCGCCTGCTGGACGGTTTCGTACAGCCAATCGTGTCAGAGTTTCAGGCACCACAAACCATATCAGAAGGCATCACGCTTCAGAACATCGCTTGGGATGGCCGCCATCTGAAACACACCTACTTGCTTTCTTCTCGTGAAAACGTTCCGAGTTTGGATGTGGTGCGCACCTCAAGCTGTAGAGGTCAGATTCGTGTCAGTATGCTTGCACTTGGGGGAGTGCTCGAGCACGTTTATTTTGTTGAAGGAGGGGAAGTTGCGAGCTTTCGCGTTGCGCTTCGGACATGTTTTCAATGAGTGACAAGACTCATTTGCCTGTTTTGTGTGTCTTGGGGAGCTGGTCGTCAGGCACAACTGCAGTTACAGGCTATCTCCATCATCTTGGTGCCTATTCTTGTCCGCCACACATCCAGACGAATGATCCGCGAACACCCAACAGCTACGAATCTCTACAGTTTCGGAATCAGTGCGCCGTCGCAGTAGACGAAGCCACGTTTGACGATATTGGAGATCGTCAAACGTTCCAAACACGCTTCCAAAGATGGATCAAGAAGATGTCAGACGAAGCGGCACTCAACGAATGCTCCCATCTTGTTCTTAAGCACCCGCTTTCAGCGTTTCTGATTTCCGATATTCACCAAATCTGTGATCCGAGGTGGATCGTCGTTACGCGACCCTTCAGCAAAATCGAGGCCACGCGGCACCGTCGAAAATGGTTCCCGCATTACGGCGCTCAAGGAGCCACAAAAGTATACAGCTCACTTTTTTCTGCACTCATAGGAATTGAAGCCAGCTATCTCACAGTGTCGTTCACGGATTTCTTGTCGAACTCAGCCGTAAGGGAGAATTTGATTTCGTATTCTGGCATATCGACCGATGCCGACAGAAGAGCGCGCGCTGAAGAGTGGATAAAATGAAAACCGTCTTTCTTTCCTTCAAAAGCCTTTTAGACAAGAACAGTGGTGCAGCGCTCGAGATCAAGTTGGTGCTTGAAACCTTGGCCAAGAACGGATTTGAGTGCGCGTCTGTTTCCCTCAACTGCTATGATACTGGCGATAACTACACACAAGATGAAAGAATTGACGCTCGGTTGAATCCGAAGCACGGTCGCGGCGGCTTTTTCCACTACGACGAGGTGGGAATAAGACACTATCTATATGTCGGCCGCAGCAAGGATACCATGAAAATTGACCAGAAGGATTTGGACGGTTTTCTGAACAATGCCGCTAGTTTTCTCAGGAACTTCAAGCCCGATGTTGTAATATTTTTCGGCTCTAACGAACTGTTGCCGCTTTTACGATTGGCCAAGGAGAACGGTGCCAAGGTAATTTTCTACACAGGCACTGC
The DNA here is from genome assembly GCA_020629385.1 of Erythrobacter sp. Classification (GTDB taxonomy): domain Bacteria; phylum Pseudomonadota; class Alphaproteobacteria; order Sphingomonadales; family Sphingomonadaceae; genus Pontixanthobacter. Next base: position 2,500 of record JAHDDJ010000117.1, on the reverse strand, counting down.
ATCATATCAGGATGAGCGGAAGCCGCTTTTCCATATCGCTGATTCCCTCGTCGTACCAACCGCTTTTATCGGTTCTCTTTATAAGGAAAGATTCGGGAATGAGTTCCATGTCATCCCCACCACCTTGCCCTTTGATGTTGTGGCACCTGACCCCGAGTGTATGAATGCAAGGCGGCTGCTTGGGCCGCTTACATTGATCAATCCGACGCCTGATAAGGGCGCGTATTTCTTGTTTCATATCGCCAAGAATGACAGGTTACGGCATCGGACGTTCTTGTGTGTCGAAAGCAGAGGGACTCGTAGCTTCTGGAGGACGTCTGGTGTCAATATAAACGAGATCGAGAATGTTCATTGGGCACCATGGCAAACGGACATTAGTCAGGTTCTAGGAAGAAGTTCGGTACTTCTGATGCCTTCGCTGGTCGCCGAAGCCGCTGGAAAGGTCATAGCTGAAGCGATGGCACTCGGTGTGCCGTGCATCGGCTTCAATATCGGCGGAATCACAGAGCAGATTGGACGAGGCGGGATTACACTGCCATTCGATAATCGTTTATCCGCTCACCCAGACACGCTACAATATCAAATTCAAGTTCCGATTGATTCCGTGCTGCCTTGGGTAGACACTCTGGACACCCTGCTTTCCAACAAGGCGCATTATGAAGCCTTGGCTGGCCAAGCAGTTGAAGAAGCGACCCGGTTTCTTCCTCAAAACACAGTTTTGCTATGGGAAAAAGAGATATATAGCATAAAAAAGTGACGAAATGCACAGCCTAAATGTAGCGGCTTGCAAACATCGGTGTCTCGACCTGCAATCATCGGGTCAAAGTTGCCCAGATTAACTGCGACTATGGATGGGGTATAACCCACATTAATTGCGAATGAGCCCACATTATTTGCGACCAGCTTGCAAACATGGAGAGTAGCCCAAAGCGTGGGGCAATTGCGTTTTTGGGATGATCTGACATATTTTCTGGATGCCTGTACCGTCAGAAATTCTTCAACTCAAACTTCGGCTTCTGGACATCAGCCCAATGATCTGGCGTCGGGTATTGGTTTCTTCGTCGATCACCTTGCGTGAGTTGCACGGGGTTCTTCAGGTTGCGATGGGGTGGGACGGCATTCATCTGTTCCAGTTTGATATTCGCGCCGTGGACTATGGGTCTTGGGAATTGCATGCAGCCAACCCGGATATTTCATTGAGCAACTTCGGGTTTCGTCGGAATGACCGACTTTCCTACATCTACGATATGGGGGACTATTGGAAACACGAAGTTCGAATTGAAGCTATTTTGAATGCTGATCCCAAGAAGTCCTATCCAGTTTGTACGGGTGGCGCGGGTGCGTGCCCGCCTGAAGAATGCGGTGGGCCCCAAGGTTATTTGGCGCGGCGGGACGAGGCCAATGGTTATGATGCCTGGCAGGACCTTGAGACCTTGGCGTCTTTTGGCCAAGATCTGCTGGACCGCCATGAAACGGGCCAGACGTTGGAGAACCTCGCTTTGGATGACCTGGAATATGTTCTGGATCGCATGAAGGCCCGTGAGCCGTATTTGGAGACATCCTTCTCTCGGCGCGATGTGAACACGCAATTTCGCGATGGGTGCCATCGGGAACTTATGCGTCAGCAGTTGATGTAACCTGTCCGGAAACGAGCGGTTGCGGACAGTGAACTTCGTCCCTGTTACCGGACACTGGGGTACTTTACCCCTGTCCATGAAAGGGGCACCGAATGGGACAACATCGACGGAATTACACGGACGAGTATAAAGCAGCTGCGGTTGAGCGGCTTTATGAGCCAGGAGCGACACAAGGGGGCGTAGCCAAGGAACTTGGTATCACGGGAACACAGCTGAAGACTTGGCGGCTTGAGATCGAAGCCTTTGGTTCAACTGAAGCCAAACGACGTCAGCAGGCGGATGCTGCGGAACTGGCCCGTCTTCGCAAAGAGAACAAACGCCTGGCAGAGGAAGTGGAGATTTTGCACAAAGCATCCGCTTTTTTCGCGACACGGGCGGTGAAACCATGACGAAAAAGCGCACATTCGTCACTGCCCACAAAGCTCAATACGCGGTTTCTACACTTTGCAGAGTTCTGAAGATTTCCCGAGGCTGGTTTTATGGCTTTCTGGCCAGCCAACCCGTGAGGGACCAATGCAAGGCAGCCAGAGATGCCCGGGATTTGGATCTGCTACCCAAGATCAAGACCTTCTTCAAAGCCAGCAAGAAATGCTACGGATCAAAGCGGATCCATCAGGATCTCTTGGCTGACGGCGAGGCTGTTTCTGAGCGACGGGTAGCGCGGATCATGAAGGAAAACAAGATATCCCCACGCCTGAACAAGCGCCGCAAGCCCGTGACAACGGATAGCAATCACAAGATGAGCCCCTCACCGAACCTCTTGGAACAGGAGTTCCACTGCCTCACCCCCAATACGGTTTGGCTGGCCGATATCACTCTGAGTAATTGATCATCCGCGCTCTCGGGCAGTGCATAGTTGCTGC
>JAHDDJ010000116.1:4037-6245 GCA_020629385.1 Erythrobacter sp. | reverse complement strand
ACCAATGCGCCCCAGTCGTGCGCGATCAATGTCACATCTTCGCACCCGCTCGCGTCGATCAGCGCGCCGATATCCTCGGCAAGCGTGTGCAAACGATACGCTTCGACCCCTTCAGGACGCGTGGTCTGGCCATAACCGCGCATATTGGGCGCCCAGACACGATAGCCCATCTCTGCCAGCATCGGCATCTGGTGCCGCCAGCTATAATGCAATTCGGGAAAGCCATGAAGGCACAGCGCAAGGCGTTCACCCTTACCAGCCTCCGCCACTTCAAAGCGCAGACCATTGGCCTCCACCCAGCGCATTGTAATGCCGCTTTCCGGCGACGGCTCCCAGCTGAATTCATCGTTCATATGCACGATATAGCGCACTGGCTCCGGATATGGTAATTGGGTTGCAAATAAAAATCGGAGAGAGACATTATGCCAGCATTTGACTGTATTGTACGCGGCGGAACCATTGTGGACGGCACGGGGAACGAGCGCTTCACAGGTGATATTGCAATCAAGGACGGGCTGATTGCACAAGTTGGCGACATACAAGGCGATGCGGCGGAAGAAATCGACGCAAGCGGTATGATAGTCACCCCCGGCTTTGTCGATATTCATACGCATTATGACGGTCAGGCGACATGGGATGCGGAAATGGCCCCATCTAGCTGGCACGGCGTGACTACGGTGGTGATGGGCAATTGCGGGGTGGGCTTTGCGCCTGCCAAACCCGACCGGCACGAATGGCTGATCAGCCTTATGGAAGGCGTGGAGGACATTCCCGGCACCGCGCTGGCAGAGGGGATCACCTGGGACTGGGAGACCTTCCCCGAATATCTCGACGCACTCGAAAAGATGCCGCGCGCGGTCGATGTCGGGACGCATGTGCCGCATGGCGCAGTGCGGGCATATGTACTCGAAGACCGCGAGCAGCCCGGCGCTGTTCCGACCGATGAAGATATCAGGAAGATGGCCGATATTGTTGAGGAAGGCGTTCGTGCAGGCGCGCTCGGCTTTTCGACTTCGCGCACCGTGCTCCACAAATCGGTCGATGGAGAACTGGTACCCGGCACAACCGCGACCAAGGAAGAATTGATCGAAATCGGCCGCGCCATGGGCCGCGCCGGCCACGGCGTGTTCGAAATGGCAAGTGATCTCAACCGCGAGTGGAAAGAGTTTGAATGGATGGGCAATCTCAGCCGCGAAACCGGCCTGCCCGTAACCTTCGCCGCGCTGGAATCCATCGCCAAGGAAATGCCGCTTAAAGAGCAGATCGAAACCATGCGTGCCGAAAACGACAATGGCGCGAATATCGTCGCGCAGATTGCATTGCGCGGCAACGGTATCATCATGGCATGGCAGGGGACGGTGAACCCCTTCGTCTATCGACCCAGCTGGCAGGCCATTGCAGAACTGCCTTGGGCCGAGCAAAAGGCAAAGTTGCTCGATCCGGCGTTCAAGAAACAGCTCCTCTCCGAAGCCAATGACTATTCGGAAGCGCCGCAGGACATTCTTGGCGTTGTGATGGTCATCACCCAGGGCTGGGCGCTGCAATACGAAATGGACCCGGATTTCGACTACGAGCCGGATGAAACCGCCAGCGTAAATGCCCGCGCCAACGCCAAGGGCATCGACCCGCAGGAATATGCATACGACATGTTATGCGCCGATGACGGCACCGGATTTATCTATCTGCCAATCCTCAATTACGCCGACGGCAATCTGGATTTCCTCCATCCGCTGCAGCACGCCGACGACACGGTAAACTCGCTGTCCGATGGCGGCGCGCATTGCGGTACCATCTGCGATGCAGCCAGCCCGACCTTCATGCTGGAACACTGGGTGCGTGACCGAAAACGGGGTGACCGGATCACCCTTGAAAATGCCGTGAAACGCCAGTGCTGGGACACTGCGCAACTCTACGGGCTGGAGGATCGCGGGATCATCGCGCCGGGCTATCTGGCTGATCTCAACATCATCGACTTCGATGCCATCAAGCTGGGCAAACCATGGCTCGCTTTTGACCTTCCAGCTGGCGGAAAGCGTCTGTTGCAAAAAGCGGATGGCTATGTCGCGACGATCAAGAACGGTGTTGTGACATTCAAGAATGGCACATGGACCGGCGCCACGCCCGGCGGCCTGATCCGCGGCCCGCAACGTGCAGAATTGGCGGAAGCTGCCGAGTGAGCGGCTTCACTCCCCGCAAAGGGGATTGGGC
>JAHDDJ010000116.1:0-3937 GCA_020629385.1 Erythrobacter sp. | reverse complement strand
GGCATGATCCCGACAGCCGAGGGCCGCATTCCCATGTCCGATGGCGCAGGCGAGATTGTTGCAATTGGTGAAGGAGTTACCGGCTACGCCGTCGGCGATCTGGTGGTTTCCACCTTCTTCCCGGATTGGCTTGATGGTGAGCCACCTGCCAGCGCCTTCACGCGTGTGCCTGGTGACGGTATCGACGGCTATGCGCGCGAGGTAATCACTGCGCCCGTCACATGGTTCACACGGGCACCGAAAGGCTACTCAGCCGCACAGGCTGCAACGCTTACGTGCGCTGGCCTGACCGCGTGGCGAGCCTTGTTTGTCGATTACACGCTAAAACCGGGAGACACGGTACTGGTTCAAGGGACCGGCGGCGTATCGATCTTCGCGCTGCAATTCGCCAAAGCGGCCGGCGCAACTGTTATCGCGACCAGTTCATCCGATGAGAAGCTGGAGCGCGTGAAAAAGCTCGGCGCGGACCATGTGATCAACTACAAAGAGGTTCCGGCATGGGGACCGAAAGCGCTCGAACTGACAGGAGGGCGCGGGGTCGATTGCGTGGTGGAAGTCGGCGGTGCGGGCACGCTTGACCAGTCGATGCTCGCCGCTCGGGTCGGCGGACATATCGCCCTGATCGGGGTGCTGGCCGGATTTGCAGGGCCAGTGCAAACTGCCCTGCTCTTCTCCAAAAACCTTAAGGTCCAGGGCCTGACGGTCGGCAGCCGCGCGCACCAGTTGGAGATGATCGCCGGTATCGAAGCCAATGGCATCGAACCGGTTATCTCAGACCATTTCGCCCTCGCCGACCTTGCCGATGCTTTCCGCCATCAAGAAGCAAACAAGCATTTCGGCAAGATCGTTATCGATATCTAAGGCACGGCGTCAGGGGTGGATCACGATGCCTTTGGCAGGATCCACCTTACCGCTGAGCATTGTGAGATAGGCCTCACGTGCTGAGTCGATACCTTCGTGCACTTCCATTTCGACAGTATCGCCAACATCGGCGAGGAATTGCTTCCAGCTTTTGGCCACTTCCATGCCAAAGCCCTGCGGTCCCAGTTCCTTCACGGCTGCAACCGCATGGTCGGGCGCGAAGAACAGGATCGGTTCCGGTCCAGCCATGGCACCGGTTCCGCCATCGCGAGCCTCGATATGGGTCGCGCCGACCAGCGTCGAATATTTCAGATTATCACCGAAATGTTCGTGGATCGCGCGGAGCAATCCGGCATTCCCGGCAAAATCGACCGAAACCACGGGAACATTTTCAAGCGTCTCGACATCATCATAGGCGACGACCTGATCGTACAGGCCCGTCTGCTCCACAAAGGCAACATTCCCTTTTGAAGTCAGACCGATACGGCGGATATTTGGCGAACGGTCCTTCGCGACGCTCGCTAATCCCATCGCGGTTTTGGAGGACGCGCTGGTCAGGATCACTGCCCCTGCACCAAACCAGTTTTCGCGGCGCATGAAGCTTTCAATCAGGAAACCCGTTTTGAATAGCGGGCCAAAGATCATCCGTTCATTTTCCTTGGCAGGATCATGTTCGGGATCGGCAGCAAGGCGGGTATATTGGTTGTAGATCGGGCTCATAGGCTGGCGATGCTCTGCCATATCCATGAAGCCATGTTCGCTGACCTTGCCCGGAATGACGGTCAGATGTGTACCCATCGGCAGATAGCCATAGACCCGTTCACCTGTCTTGAAACCGTCATGCGCGGATTCTTCGACCACAGCATGACCCCACATCGGAACCACGCCCATTTCACCCTCAGCTGGAAAGAAATTCCAGTAGCCAAACCGGTCGCCCGCCACCGCATAGGTGATGTTGTTGGCAGTCACCGCAAAGCTTTCGACTTTCAGCCGGACAGCGCCTTCTGGCAGGGCGTTATCCGTCAGATCGACCGTTGCGGCCTCGACAAGTTTTTCGCGATGGACATGGACTGCTTGGCTCATGGGGCTCTCCTGAAAAGTTTCGGAGAGAAACCTAGCCGCTCCTGAACCTCCACGCGAGAGGCAATTTGACTGTGATTTACCCGGCTGCGTTTTCAGTTGGCCAAACCGTGGCAGCAATAGAAAGGCGCTCGCGACATTTTGCCAGCCATTTCGGCAACATTTCCATCTGCGCGATGCCTGCTGCCCCTTGCGGGGTGAGCTCTACGCTGCGCAGGATGCAATAGAGAAACACGTCGGCCAGCGTGAACCCGTGTCCGGTCCACGCCCCGTCTTTCTGCATTTCCAAGTCGATGAAAGAAAGCGTTTTGGCGATATCGGGCAAATGCTTCTCGATCCGCGCTGTATCAAGTGGTTGCCCTGCGAAATTGTGCATCACATGCGGCATCACCAGTCCGTGTTCAAACAGCGGAAACAGATAGGTGTTTCCCACCGCAACCCAGCGATCCATCGCCGCTCTTGCTACCGGATCATCGGGCTGCAGCGCGCCGGAATTATGCGCGTTGTCGATATATTGGGTGATCGAGACTGTCTCATACATCTCAATCCCGTCGACATGGACCACTGGCACTTTGCCGAAGGGATGCCGGTTCGCTGGCGAATGCGCCGGAGTGGGAATCACCTCATGAGCCAGCCCCGCCTCTTCGCAGACTATTTCGATAATACGGACATAAGTCGAGATAACCGGCCCATAGATCCGGACCGGCTCCCCCATCGGGTCAGACCCGCATCGGCATCAGCACATAAAGCGCCGGGCTCTTGTCATCCTTGCGGATAAAAGTTGGCGCACCCGCGTCTGCGAGGTGCAATTCCACCTCGTCGCTGTCGATCTGGCTGAGGATGTCTTTGAGGTAATTCGCGTTGAAGCCGATCTCGAAACTGTCCGAGCCATATTGCGCGGCAACTTCCTCGGTCGCAGTACCATTGTCGGGGCTAGTAACCGACAGGACAACCTTGTCGTTTTCCAGACCCATTTTCACAGCCCGGGTCTTCTCGGTTGCGATGGTTGCAACGCGGTCGACGCCTTCAAAGAAGCTTCGCGGATCGATTTTCAGCAGCTTGTCATTACCCGTCGGGATGACGCGGCTGTAATCCGGGAAAGTTCCGTCGATCAGCTTGGATGTGAGGACAACCCCGCCCTCGCCGCCCAAAGTGAAGCGGATCTTGCTGGCCGAGAGGTCAATCTGGACATTGCCGTCCATCGCCTCTTCGAGCAGCTTGCGCAGTTCGGCGACCGCTTTGCGCGGTACGATCACGTCGGGCATGCCATCAGCGCCATCGGGCTGGTCGATGGTGAAGCGCGCAAGGCGGTGACCGTCTGTCGCAGCGGCCTTCAACACCGGCTTATCGTCATCCGCAACGTGCAGGAAAATTCCGTTGAGGTAATAGCGCGTTTCCTCGGTCGAAATCGCAAAACGCGTACGGTCGATCAGTTCAGCCAATGTCTTGGCAGGCAGTTCGAAACTGGTCGGCAGATCGCCTTCCACGATTGTCGGGAAATCGTCACGCGGCAGCGTCGGCAGCGAGAAACGGCTGCGTCCTGCCTTGATTGCCATGCGGTTCTCGGCGGTTTCCAGGCTGACCTGACTACCCTCTGGCAGTTTGCGGGCAATATCGAACAAGAGATGTGCGCTAACGGTGATGGAGCCCGCGCTCTCCACCGAAGCTGCGCTCATATTCTCGATGACCTGCAAATCGAGATCGGTCGCCATGACTTTGACCGAGCCGCCCGCATCCGCTTCGATCAGCACGTTGGACAGGATCGGAATGGTGTTGCGGCGTTCCACCACAGATTGCACGTGGGACAAACAGCGCAGCAGCGTAGCGCGTTCGATTGTGGCCTTCATCGCGTCTCAATTCCCTTTTGCGCGCCAATAGCCGGAGGTGCCAGCCAGCGCCGGTAAAGTTGGCAATATCCTTAGCGGTGAGGCGCTATGGAGCAAGGCTGCGGCGCGCAATACGGGCAGGATTGCCCGATTCCTTGGGGATAAAAGCG
>JAHDDJ010000115.1 GCA_020629385.1 Erythrobacter sp. | reverse complement strand
CAAACTGCTGGTCTGCGGAATCGTAATACCACTTGACTGGGGAGACCATCCAGCGTCGACCATTAGCAGGAGGGCAGTTACACTCCCGTTCCTTATCTGCGCTATTGAAATGGGCGTGCAAAGCATCGATAGCCTGCCTTTCCGTACGAAAGATTCTGCCTAATACTTGCTCGGCCAACTCTAAAGACTCAGCTCTCCAGAACATTCTTCGAAGCCTAGCTGGCTCCAAGAGCTTAAACAACTGCTCTACATCAGGAACATCTTTATAGGTAATCACGGGGTGTAAATCCTTATGTAGTCTATTTCGAGGGTCGAAGGGTACGTGGCTGGATCTGGGTTACCTGGGAATGCCCCACCTACTGCTTGATTAGCGATAATGTACATGGGTACTTGGGATACGATATTAGGATCACAAATACTGTGAACCTCTACACCATCCACGTAATATCGTATGAATTCCTCAGTTCTCCAAAATCCGAAGATATGAAAAGCTTCACAAAAATCTCCGAAATTACATACAGGGTCAAAGCCCATAGGAGGATTGAAGCCAGTTCCTAAAATGGTGCCGTCACACTGCTGACTAACGGCGGGTAATGTAAACTGATTAGTAGCAGGATCTCGACCTGCAAACCCGTTAGCGTCTATCTTCCAGTTGCCGTCATCATAGTGATACGCTGCCAAAGCGCAGGATGTGTCGTAAGGACCTCCGCCAAACAGACCTCCAGGACCTCTAACAAATTCCCAATCGATCTCTGGCTCAAATTTGCCGTTAGCTCCCGTAGCCTGAGGCGCTGGCTGATAGTATCGATTCAGTGCCCAGAACGCTGACCAGAGGCCAATCGTGTTACACGGCTGCTTTTGGCAAATCTCTGCGTAACCTTCTACAAAATTTAAAGAGTCGAAAGTAGTTATAACTCCCGAGGTAAATCGCTTACCTTCTATGGACTCCCCTGAAGGTAGCTCAGAAGCTGTGATCAGAAGGTTGCCGTTCCCGTCGAAATCGAAAGGGTTAGGCCCGGCCATACCGTTTTTGGTATCAATGTAGACTTGATCTTCACTGTTGATAATGACTGAGGGTCCCCAAGGCAGCGACGTATTCCACTTACTGTAGTCTAACGTACCACCCGGGGCCTGATTAAAGTCATCTTCGAATACCAGCCTATAGTCCTGAAGAACTTGGGCAGGTGCTCCGTTTTTAGTTACTTCAGAAGTGCAGGAAATCATGTCGTCTACCGTGTCTTCGAGGCGACTGAGCTCCCCTCGCTGCTCTGAAATCCAGTCTTTTATTTCGTCAAGCTGAGATTGCTTAACTGCATCCGTCGCATGAGGTGTACTCAAGGTCGATTACTCCCGTAACAGTCACATCGTCTAAGTTGTCACAGAAGCTGTTTTGACAGATGGAAATCACGTATTTGCCCGCCTGCGCGTACTGATATACAGTGGCAACACTATCTCCGCCGGCGGCTTGGCCTTCCTGATTATTCTCTCCCCAGGCTACGGAGAATCCATCTACGGAGGATCCTGATACAGTTACTTCAGCGCCTTCAGCTACTGTGATGCAAGCACATTTACAACATTGTGCATCAGTGTCATAAGGATACAGGAAGTAATCAGTTCCGTCAACTGTAATTCGAGTTCTAGTTACACAAGTGTTGGCTGGGTCCTGCTCTAGGCCTGCGGTCACGCTTGAAGAACCTGTCGGCCAAGTGCAACCGCCTAAACTATCTACAACCGTTTCATTCTGATCGTTGACTAGAACTATGTCGAAACCTGTGCCATCCTGCTTTTCAATACATCGAGTCGACAAAGTACTCAGAACCGCTAAGATGTCCGAAGGAGAGGCTACGCCGTCATTACCTGGAATGCCTTGCTCCCCTTGAGGGCCTATCTCGCCCTGAGGACCCTGAGGACCTGTTTCACCCTGAGGACCTTGAGGTCCTTGTAGGCCTTCATCTAGATCTAGGAAAGAAACGATCTCTTCCCATGTACATACTTGACTAGGGATTACCTGCCCATCAGTTTGTGCAATGCTTACTGAAAGACCTGAGGGACTCTTGAGTAAGTTAACTGACGCAATACCTGAAGTGCCTGTAGTGTTTGGATTGACTGAGAGTACTTTAACCTCAGGCTGAGAACCGTCTTGCTGATCAATCGTCAGAGTAATAGCTGTGAATGGATCTGCTGTAGTTCCTGTGCCTCCAGTACCCGTGCAATCCACACTGGTGCCGGGTGCTCCGTCGACGCCATCGGTTCCGTTAGTACCCGCTACACCCTGTTCCCCTGTGTCTCCCTTAGGACCTGTATCACCTTGTGGGCCTTGCTCACCTTGTGGGCCTTGCTCACCTTGTGGGCCTTGCTCACCGGTGTCTCCTTTAGGGCCTTGCTCGCCTTGGATACCCTGAGGACCGGGATCGCCTTGCTCACCTTTCTCACCTTGCTCACCTTGAGGCCCTTGCTCACCATTCGAGCCGGAATCTCCGCAGCACCCGTCCTTACCGTCCTTACCTTTCTGACCTTCGGGGCCCATAGGACCTTCTGGACCGGTATCACCGTCACGACCGTCACGACCGTCTTTACCATCGCAACCGTTTCGACCATCTAGGCCGCGCTCGCCTCGAGGACCTGGAATGCCTTGACGTCCCTCACAACCTTGCTTGCCTTCTGGACCAGCCGGACCTGTAGGTCCTCTGAGTCCGTCTTGACCTGGCTGACCGTCTCGACCGTCGCAGCCTCGGTCGCCTTTAACAGCGCCATTCTCTGCGAGGAATTGACACATCTCCTCATAGGTTACGTACCTAGGGGCTCGGCCTATGCTTTTACGGTCACTCATCTTTGTTCCTATTCTGGTTAGCTGCTAGGGTAGCGATACTCTGCAGTATTGTTTTCACGTCAAGTCTGGTCTCTTCTTGCGACTTGGCCATGGACTGGAGGAGGGTATTATTCCGGGTCTTGTTCTCTTTCAAATCTTCAAGATCCGTTTCAGCTTTATCTGCCCGAGATTGCAAGGCTGCCACCTCCCTGTGAATATCTTCCTCGTTCTTGTCGACTTTGGCGATGACCTTAAAGTGACTCCAGAGAAGGCCTACCGCTACAGAGGCTATCGCCAGCCACTTGCTGATATCCTCGATCATATAAACACCTCATACCACACCGTATAATCCGCAGATCCCGCAGAGCCATCGAATCTTACCTGAGACAAGTCAATGTTTCTGAGATTGTAGCTCGCATGATACGGTCCTGTGACTTCACCTCTTTGAGCTCCTGCCGTATTACTAGGGACTGAACCATCCAGACTGAAGTACACTAAACCTCCTCCACTGTCTTCAATAGAGAGTAGATTACCTCGTTGACCTGCCGCTACCGGCAACTGCTGCGTAGCGTTACCTAGGAACTTGACTACACGCCCTTCGACGCTGTCCCGCTCTGCTAGTACCATCGCCGTAGCAATATCTTCAGCGCTTGGGCCTGCAACTGTGCTGGTGCCGGCTGACACAGGCGATACACATTTAGGCTCACACCATGAGTCGTTCAAACCGACCTCGACAACTACGCCCGTTTCAGCATGGACCAGTAAGCCAGAATCCAAGCACTTCAGCACCGGAATACACTCAAAGTAAGGCTTGCCCGTTGATGAGATAAAAGGCTGTGTTGTAGCGCCGCCGTCCAGTGATAGGGAAAACTGCATACCCTGCCACGCAGACAGGTCAGAAGTCATTATCTCAACGTAATGTATTCCGGCGGGTAGTTCCACATTAGTGAAAATTCCTGCATCCCCAGGCACGCTGTCTGTTGTGCGTTCCGCAATGGTAACAAGATCACCTTCACAGCAATACTGTATGGCAAATAATCCGCGCTCCCCCGTGTTGCCGTTGGTATCGGAAACTACGCCAGCTCGTGGCATATTGACGTAGCCCGATAGCTTCAACTGGTCGGTGCGGTTAGTGTCAGCACTACTGCTTGCCCCTACCCCCGCGACAAAAGCTGGTGCAGATGTCGTTGCGCTAAACGTGGGTGATAAATAACTAGCGTCAGGCGCTCCATTTGGATGCGTGTACGTCCCTCCTACAAGTGAAAAGATGTTGGACGGCGTGTCGTGAGGTGCACCGTTACCTGTCTGAAGCTCCCACCACTCAATCAGGGTACCTACCTCGCCTTGAGGAACAAATTTCCATAGGTTGCCGACTGACACATAGTCTCGGCAATTGGGGGTCTCTTCCGCGATAGGCTCACCGGATGCGCAATCTACGAAAGCTCCAATTAGGTCGTATGGCACTAATGACGTCGGATCGCCAGGATCAGCCGACAGGTAATCAACACTGAGAACCTCGCCGTTACAGACAGTAGTTCTGCGCGTTATGTCCTGAATCCATGACAGCGGGTCAGGATCATTTTGATTGTCACAGGCGCTGGCGAAAAAGAACTCACAGGCTCGGTCAGGTGGTGACTCTGCCAGTGTTAATGTCCCACACGGCTCCCAGCAATTCGGGATTTGTCCGGCTTCAGCTAAAGTCACGCCATCTGCCAAATACCAGATCGGCGCGCTGCCACACTCTGTGCATAGCCAGAACTTTTGTATGGGGCCAAGTACAGCGCCAGCTGCGGTTAAATCGTAAACACCGTCTCCGTAAATCTGGCTGGTTTTTCGGAACGCCCTCACAGGTACGGGCTGACCCGGACATATCTGAAAGTTGACGTACCGCCAAGACATACCGCCAGCAAACAGAGCTTCTGCGATAGGCACAGAAGGCGCGCCGGGCAATCCAGAAGGGCTGCCAGCTGAGCTGCCATCAATATTAGATGGGTCTCTGTTATCCACAAAACGCGGCTCGACAAACCAAAGCAGTCCAGCCGCGTCAGCAGCCGCTTGAATATTGGCTGACCATTCTTGAAGCTGAGGAGTCCAATTGTTGCTTGATCCATCCTGCGACCACTCCAACACCGAGCCGTCAGAAAGTTCTAAGCAGTATGTCGCGATATCGTTAAATATTGTCCCAGAGTTGTCTATACCATAAGTCCATTCCTGCGACTCAACGCACTCAACATCTACAGGACAAGCGCCGACTTTCCACTCGACGACCTGACCAGTAACATCAACAACCGTATTTCCGTCAGGGACTAGAAACTTATCCTGACGAGTTTTAGGATCATAATGATGCAAGGCACTGACAGTCGTACCGTCCGCCAAAGTGACGCAAGCCGCCGCATCTTCAAAATCAAAATTAATCGGTCTAAGTTCTAGCTCTGACATTATCGGTTACTCAATAGCTATAAGTTATTAAAGGGCCGCGATTTCTGCTTTAGTCAACTCTCGACGCAGTTGAAAACACCAAACTAATACTGCATCTGCTTCAGGCAAAACTGACCGAGCAGGATCGACAGCGCCATACTCATCGACTGACAGGTTCACAGAAACACCGCCAACAAATGCACGATCAGCAGGCCCAACTTCTGCCACAGTTGTGATATCGGTAGGATCTGTTAAATACTCTGAAGGACACGGTAATCGGCGAACCTTGTACGCACAGATGTCGTCGATAGTTGCCGGAGTGGATTGGCCCGTTTCTTTACAGAACAGATCCGGTAAGCCTGCAGAGACTGCCAGAGCTAGAGCATCCGCAACTGTTGCTACAGCATCAACCGCTTGCACTTGAATGAAGTCTAGGACCTCAGACATGAACACTTTAGAACCTGCGTTAGATGGGACGTTAATTTCTGAATTACTCAATTGTATTACCTCAAAGGTTTTAGATTCAACGGAAAAAACATAACAAGCGCTATCAGGAACGCCGTTATTTATGCACGTCCATACAGGAAGGCAATCGGAAGGGTCCCCTGGTTTATTTACATAGGTACCCGTTAATTTATAATCTTGATTATTTACACAAACTTCCCACGGTCCTTGATAATCCTGCACAGGATCTTGACCTGGGAACAATCCCCATAACTCAATACCTAAGACTTCTCCAGTCTCCTGATCCGACTTTTTACAAGCCATGACCACGCCGACATCACGGTTGTTCTCTTTAACACAACCGACTTGAGCCAAGCTTGACTCAATTGGAGTGACTTCCTTAAGCTCCTGTACGCACTCCTTAATATCTTCAACGCACTCTAAAAGGAGTAGGTCTAAATATTCAGATTTACTGTAGCAAACAGTGTCGTAGCACAGTCCTATAGCGCCCTCTTCAGGCGCCAAGGTACCGTTCAATGCTTCACAATCTACACCAAATCGGTAGGTGCCCGGC
>JAHDDJ010000563.1 GCA_020629385.1 Erythrobacter sp. | reverse complement strand
TTCGGGATGAAATCCTATTCGCTGATTGTCGGCAAGAAAGTGACGATCAATCTGCGCGCCCGGCTCGTGCCGAACTAGCCGTCGCTTTCAAGATCGCGAGCGACCTTGGGATCGCTCAACAACTGGTCGATCCGGCTTGCTTCATCAAAACTTTCGTCGGGCTTGAATTGCAGCTTCGGCGCAAATTTCAATCCAAGACGCTTGGCAACCTCGCGCTGGAAAAACGCCGTATTGGTCCGCAGGGCCTTGAGTACCACAGCCTCATCCTCGCCCAAAAGCGGTTTCACATAGACCTTCGCATTGCGCAGATCGGGCGTCATGCGCACTTCGGTCACGCTGATGCTGGTGGCACGCAAAGTATCATCATGCGCTTCGCCGCGCGCGAGCAACTCGGACAAAATATGCCGCACGCGCTCGCCGACTTTCAACACGCGCACCGATTGCTGTTCTTTGGTGGATTGTTGACGCGCCATTATGCGCTAGCCTCCAACTCGTCCATCTTGGCCAGAATACGTTTCATACTCTTCATATTGCGCGCCGTGCCGCGAATGCCAAGGCGGCGCGTGATAAAATCGCCGGTCAGATTGCTGCGCCCCACCCCCTCGACGTAATCGATATGCAGTGCCTTCGTGCCTGCCGCAATCCGTTCCGGGCTGTTGCGGGCCTCGTTATCCATCTTGAGCGCTTTTACCTGCGTTTCGCCGGGCTGATCGAGGAAGAAGATGGTGTGCACCTGCTTTTCCTCGCCATCCGGTGCAAACGGGTTTTCGGAAATTATAGCGGCGAGTTCGTCGCGCTGCATCACCACGACTTCGCTCTCGATGTCGAATTCTTCGCGCACGATCCATGCGATTTTCTCGGCCAATCCGGCAGAGGGCATCGGGTCATGGGCAAACAGTACATTGCCGCTGGCCGCGACTGTCTCGATATCGCAAAAATCTTCCCGCTCCAGCGCAGCGCGCAGATCGACCATCTTCAGCCGGTTATTGCCGACATTGATACTGCCGAGAAAGGCGATGTAGCGTT
>JAHDDJ010000562.1 GCA_020629385.1 Erythrobacter sp. | reverse complement strand
AAGTCAATTGTCATATCACCATTTGTATCAGCAGCATCATCTTGTGCTCCACCTGTTCCAGACTCACCTACTGGCTCTGTACCTGGTGCTAAATTGAATACAGGAGATGTAATAACACCATCTGTTACTCCGTCACCATCTGTATCAGCTTGACTACCATTATCATTGTTATCTACATTATTATCCGCAGTATCTGTCGGAGTAGAAGATGTAGGGTATGAAGCTGGTGGCGTAAAGCTTACATAGTAATCACCTGGAGTTAAACCACTGAAGTAGTAATCTCCATTAGCATCTGTAGTAGTCGTTGCTACAACTGCTCCAGTAGCAGCATCGTGTAGATTGATTGTTACTGTCTTACCAGTTAACGCACTTTCTGTCGGATCAAAAATTCCATCATTATCATCATCAATGAATAATGTAGATCCTACACTCATTTCTGGTGTCAATCCTATATCAGTACAACACTCAGGTGTAGTACAATCTGTCGTACCTGTGCTATTAGCATCATTGTCTGTAGAATCTGAGCATGCTCCGCTATCTTGAGGAGATACTACATATCCTGCAGGAACTTGAGTGCTTACTACATAAGTAATGCTTGGATCTAAGCAGAACTCATATGCTCCGTCAGTACCTGTAGTTGAAGTCGCAGGCTGACCATTAATGTCAGTAGCAACTGTTGCTGTAGGTACACCGTTTATACATTCGTATACTGTTATTGTCTGTCCAGAGATTGGTGCTTCACCACCATCTTGACATCCATCACCATTATTATCACTCCATACGATACCTTCTAAGATTTCGTATACTTCAAGATTTAACTCGAGATCTGCAGTACAGATATCTTGATTTGTAATTGTATATGTACCAGACGCAGTGTATGAATTACCATTCCATACATATGGAAGGTCATCTTCACAAACTACCGCATCAGTAACAATCGGATCTGGCTTCTCTAAGTTAGAGTCAACAGTTACACTTGCTACGTCTGTACATCCTGTAGCAGGATCAGTTACTGTAACAGTATAAGT
>JAHDDJ010000561.1 GCA_020629385.1 Erythrobacter sp. | reverse complement strand
CCTCAACCCCGGCAAAGCCCTCTGACATGGGGTCAGGTCTGACATAGCAAGAGGTTGCGTCGTCCCCTCGCCCTGCAGTCTGAACCTCTTGCTATGTCAGACCTGACCCCATTGGTGGGTCGAAGGTTGGGTGGAAGGTGAAGGCGTGGTCGGTGGGGCCGTGCTCGGCGAGGTGGTCGACCCGTGCTTTCGCTTCGTCGAGCGTGGGCAGGTGACCGGCGGGCACCCACCACATCGTGAGCACCGGCAGGTCGTCCATCAGCGCAAACCACTCTCGGCGCCGCCTCAAGAACCGGGCGTGATCGGTCCGGAACACGTAGTTCTTCAGCGCATCGATCGACTCCCACACGCTGAGGTTTGGGAGGATCGTCTCGTCCTCGAACGCACGGATCGCCGTGGCGTTGCCCGAGTCGTCCTGGAGGCGCCACACGAATCCGGGTGACGCCTCGGCGAGGGCATTGATCGGATCGAGGTTGTCCATGAACTCGGCGACGCGGGGGTCGTCGACAGGATGATGCAACCGGCCGATGTTGAGCTGGGCGAGGTGCCAATCAGGGTGCGACATGCCGTCGTCTCCTTCGGTGTCAGGGTTGGGCGCGGCGGTGGGGGTCGACAGCTCGACCGGCGGGAGATCCGCCGGACTGTCGCCGAGGAGGTAGCGCGGCCCAACGCCGAGTTCGGCTGCTGCGTCTTCGGGGTTGTGCAACATGCAGACGTCGAGCGACAGGCACCCGCAGCCGATGCAGCCGTCGAGGTGATCACGCAGGGTCAGCAGTCGTTCGATGCGGTCGTCGATCTCGTGTCGGAAATCGTCGGCGAGGGTCGTCCAATCACGATCCTTCGGGACTCCGTCGTCCGGGAGAAGGCCGAGACGATCCTTGATCTCGGCGAGCGAGTAGCCGAGCCGCTGGCAGACGACGATCACGGACAACCGACGGATCGCGCTCCGTGGATACCGACGATGCCCGGAGTCGAGCCGCACCGGCGCGAGCAGGCCCTTCGCTTCGTAGAACCGAATCGCCGTGATC
>JAHDDJ010000004.1:33160-35446 GCA_020629385.1 Erythrobacter sp. | reverse complement strand
GGCAGCTTCCAGCAGGATGAATCGGCCTCGACGCGTATCGCCGTTTGGAGCTGGACACTGGACTATGTTGCGGAAAATCCGCGTGGGGGCGGTTTCGATGCATTCCGTGGCAATGCGTTTACATATGACCTGCCCATTGAACAAAAATCGGGCAATACGACTGCAGTCAAGCGAGTAGAAGTCACCGACGAGGGCCGCGCCTACCACTCCGCCTATTTCGAAGTTCTCGGCGAACAGGGCATCATCGGCTTTGCCATCTGGAGCCTGCTACAGCTAACCGGCCTGTGGCAGATGGGCTGGATCAGGCGAAAGTACCAGAACCGCACAGGCGAGGACGAGCAGTGGCAGGCCCCGCTCGCCACGGCGCTGGGCAAGGCGCAGATCATCTATCTGGTCGGCGCTCTGTTCACCGGCATTGGGTACCAGCCCTTCATGCTGATGCTGCTCGCTGTGCAGATCGGTTTCACGACTTACGTCAAGCAATGCGAGGCAAAGCACGCACCGGTTCCGTCCTGGAAGCGCCGCCAGCAGGCAGCGCAGCTTAGCCCTGATGCTGCCGGTAAAGCGAAAGCCGCAGGCGCATGAGCGGCGCTGCCGTCAAACCCCCGCCGATGCAGCTCGATGCGCTGACGGGCTTGCGCGGCCTCGCAGCATGGTTCGTTGTGTTTTATCACATCCGCTACAGTCTGACCGATATTCTGCCCGCGCAAGCCATCGAATGGCTGGCCAAAGGCTATCTCGCCGTTGATTTGTTTTTCATGCTGTCGGGCTTCGTCATGTGGCTGAACTATGCCGGGCGGTTTGCCGAGAATGGCAAAGCCATGATCGGCCCGTTTCTGTGGAAACGGTTCGCCCGGATCTGGCCGCTTCATGCTCTAATCCTGTTGGCGATGGTGGCATTTGTTGGCGTGTTAATCGTGACGGGGCGTGCGACCGAAGGCTACCCTCTGGCAGAATTGCCGCTGCATCTGTTTCTGATGCAGAATTGGGGGCTGACCGGAGAACTCACATGGAACCATCCCGCATGGTCGATCAGCACCGAGTTCGCAGCCTATCTGGCTTTTCCGCTCCTGATTTTTGTCGTGCGCTGGGAAAGGCTTTCAATCGGCTGGCTGGTCGCAGCGCTGGGCATATTGTTTGCCTTGCTGCACACGTTTTTCGCCGCGCAAGGTTTGGCAGATCTGGGCGATGACATTGCGCGCACTGGCTTGATGCGCTGTTTGCTCGAATTCACTGCAGGCATCGCGCTTGCCAATATCTGGCAGCGGGTAGAACGTGGTTCCAGTGCGGCGCTCGTCAGCATTGCCATCTGTGCGGCTATCCTTGCTGCCGGTTTCGCCCTGCTGCTTCCCGAAACCATGTTCGCTCCCGCGGCAATCGCAGCATTGCTGCTGGCTTGTGCATTCGGGCGCGGTCATATCACCGGCGCATTGTCAGCGCGCTTCATGGTCTGGCTCGGCGATACGAGTTACGCGACATATCTGATGCATTTCTTTGCGTTCATTCTCTTCAAGATCGCGTTTGTCGGTGCCGATTTGCAGATCGGTTGGGGAATGCTGTTGATGTTTGTGCTCGGCGTGCAGGTGCTGGCGACAGTGCTCTATTACGGTTTTGAAAAACCTGCCCAACGCTGGCTCAACGCACGCCCTCCACGAATCGCGCAATTGAACCGGCGGCGACCAGCGTAATCTGTGCGGAATAGGTCGTAATCCCGCAATAAATTCGTGCCTTTGCCGTAGCGGCAAGTTGACGTTTACGGAAACCTATTTGCCATAAGGCGCGTGATGCTCCATGAGGCTGTGCATACATATTCGCAGCACAAAGGAGAGTCCCCATGACCCCGCAAGATATCGCAGCCAAGGTCGGCGAAGTAATCGGCACCAGCGAATGGGCCGAAATGAGCCAGGAACGCATCAACCAGTTTGCCGATGCGACCGGTGATCACCAGTTCATCCACATCAATGAAGAAGCCGCCAAGATGACGCCATTCGGCGGCACGATTGCGCACGGCTTCCTGACTCTGTCGATGATCCCGTATCTGTCCGCCGAATCCGACATGCCCCGTATGGAAGGCATCAAGATGGGCGTGAATTACGGCGGTAACAAAACGCGTTTCATCGCGCCGGTCCGCAGCGGCAAGCGTATTCGCGGCCATTGGAAGCTGCTCGAAATGGTCGAGAAACGCCCCGGGCAATGGCAGCAGACTTGCGAGATTACCATCGAGATCGAAGGCGAGGACAAGCCAGCCCTGATCTGCGAATGGATCACCATGTTCTTCGTTTGATC
>JAHDDJ010000004.1:29783-33060 GCA_020629385.1 Erythrobacter sp. | reverse complement strand
AAGGAGTTCGCCATGCGCGACGCAGTTATCGTTTCCACCGCCCGTACCGGTATGGGCAAAGCCTATAAGGGCGCATTCAATTCAACACCGGGTGCCACGCTTGGCGCCTATGCATTGAAACCCGCTATCGAGCGCGCCGGTATCGAAGCTGGCGAGATCGACGACGTTTTGTGGGGCGCGGCCCTCCAGCAAGGCGCACAGGCAGGCAATCTCGGTCGTCAGGTCGCGTTGCGCGCCGGTTGCCCGATCAGCGTATCGGGTATGACAATTGACCGTCAGTGCTCATCTGGCCTGATGACGATTGCAACTGCCGCCAAGCAGGTCATCACCGACCGCATGGACATCGTCGCCGCTGGTGGTCAGGAATCGATCAGCCTCGTGCAGACGCCGGAAATGCGCGTAATGCCCGATCCGGAACTGATGGCAATGCACGGCGCGATCTACATGCCTATGCTGCAGACCGCCGAAACCGTTGCCCAGCGTTACGGCATCAGCCGCGAAGCGCAGGACGAATATGGTCTCCAGTCGCAACAACGCACGGCTGCTGCGCAGGAAGCCGGAATTTTTGACGACGAAATCGTCTCTGTCAGCACCACGCATAAGGTGAAGGACAAGGAAACCGGCGAAATTTCGGACGCCGATGTCACCATCGCCAAGGACGAGGGCAACCGTCCATCGACCACGCTTGAAGGCCTCCAGTCGCTGCAGCCGGTTCTGGGCCCTGGCACTTCGATTACTGCGGGTAACGCCTCGCAGCTGTCGGACGGTTCGGCCGCGGTCATCGTGATGGAAGCCAAGGAAGCCGAAAAGCGGGGTCTCCAGCCACTGGGCCGCTATGTCGGCATGGCGGTTGCAGGTACAGAGCCTGACGAAATGGGCATCGGTCCCGTCTATGCCATTCCGAAGCTGCTCGAGCGGTTCGACCTCAAAATGGACGATATCGATCTGTGGGAACTGAACGAAGCTTTTGCCGTGCAGGTTCTCTATTGCCGCGACAAGCTGGGCATCGATAATGACAAGCTCAACGTCAATGGCGGTTCGATCTCGATTGGTCACCCCTACGGCATGACCGGTGCGCGCTGCGTCGGCCACATCCTGCGCGAAGGCCAGCGCCGCAAAGCCAAATACGGCGTCGTTACTATGTGTGTCGGCGGCGGTATGGGCGCAGCAGGTCTGTTCGAGATCTTCTAAACCTTCGGCAAACTTGCCAAACTTATTCCAGCGGCCCATTCTCTTGGAAAAGAGGATGGGCCGTTTTGGGTATAATGGAAATTATCGGGATCGCGGGTAGCGTCAGTCTGCTGTCCGGCTGGCGTTTATATCTGTCGGTGCTGGCCACCGGCATCGCCATGAAAGCGGGTGTGGTCCCGCTGCCCGAGCATCTGGAAAGCCTGCAAGTCCTTGCCAATCCATGGGTGATGGGCGCAGCGGGAATCGCAGCAGTTTGCGAATTCTTTGCCGACAAGGTCGCCTGGCTCGATAGCGTCTGGGACACAATCCATACGCTGGTCCGGCCCGTGGGCGGTGCCCTTCTGGCGCTTGCCATAGTAGATCCGTCGGACCCGGCAACCCAGGTGATCGCATTCCTGCTGGGCGGCGGCGGCGCGTTGCTGGCGCATGGCGGGAAAGCCGGGGCACGCGCGGTGGTCAATACTAGCCCCGAACCTGTTACCAATGTCGCCGTGTCCACGGTGGAGGACGTGGCAACCGTAGGGCTGCTTTATGCGGCGTATGAATACCCCTATTGGGCAGCGGGCATTGCGGTGGTGCTACTCGCGCTTACGATCTGGCTGCTGCTGCTTGCACGCCGGATCATCAAGCAGATTTTCAGCTTCGGGAAGACACCGAAAACGCTTCCGCCTGAATAGCTCTCACCCGTGTTCGGCGATAAATTCCTCGACCACCGGGGCGACCTTGTTGCGCCACTTGCTGCCGTTGAAAATCCCGTAATGCCCAGCGCCTTCTGCCATATAGTAGCGCTTCTTTTTGTCTGACAATTTATCCGCCAGATTCAGCGCTGCTTTGGTCTGGCCCAGTCCGGAAATATCGTCGCGTTCGCCCTCGATAGCGAGAATGGCGGTGCGTTTGATTTCGTGCAGATCGACGATCTTGCCGCGATGGACGAAGGTGCCATTGGGGATCGAATGTGTCTGGAACACTTCCTCGACCGTCTGCAGATAGAACTCGGCGGTCATGTCGCACACAGAGCGGTATTCGTCGTAGAAATCCTTGGTCGCCTGCGCGCTGTCGTCGTCGCCTTTGGTCAGATGTTTGAACATTTCATAATGGCTCAGCATATGGCTGCCGAGGTTCATGCTCATAAAGCCTGCCAGTTGCAGAAATCCCGGATAGACCCGCCGACCCGCTCCGCGATAGCTCAGGGGCACGGTCGCGATCACCGTTTCGCGGAACCATGCAATCGGGCGCTCCATGGCCAGATCATTGACCGTAGTCGGCGATTCCCGCGTATCGATCGGGCCGCCCATCATGGTCAGCGTCTTGGGGGTGCAGGGGTGTTTCTCGCGGTTCATGATCGCAGTCGCCGCGAAGGCCGGCACCGATGGCTGGCACACCGCCATCATATGCGCGTCAGGCCCGATATGTTCGAGAAATTCGATCAGGTAATCGATGTAATCATCGAGATCGAAATGGCCTTCATGCAGAGGGACCGTTTTCGCATCGGCCCAATCGGTGATGTACACTTCGCAGCTTTCAACCATCCGCTCGACCGTGCCCCGCAGGAGCGTCGCAAAGTGGCCGCTCATAGGTGCGACAATCAACAGGCGTGGCGCGCCTTCGGGCAGTTCTTCGCGGCGAAAGCGTTTGAGATCGCCGAAGGGCTTGTTGACCACGGTGGCTTCGGAAACGGCATGCTCGACATTGTCGACAACTACAGTCTCTATACCGAAAGCCGGTTTGCCATAGGGCGCTGCGGCATGTGCAAACACTTCCAAGGCCGATGCAGCCGCAGGGCCGAGACCAAGATAGCCATAAGGCAAGCGCGGGTTGGACAGCATTTCCGCGCCGATCGAGGCCCATGCGCTGGCGCTCGACAGCCAGGCGCGTTGCAATTCATAGGCGTGATAAAGCAATTACTGTCCCCTGCGACATTGTGAAAATCGGCCTCTCACGGGCTTTTGTGCAGTGCACCATGGCGATATTGGCGGTGTGTGGCAATGGGTCAATTTGGATTAGTTACAATCCATGTCTGATACGGTGGATTTTGCCGGATATCACCCCTATCTGGGACGCATGGATACGGACACAACAGAGCTGA
>JAHDDJ010000004.1:0-29683 GCA_020629385.1 Erythrobacter sp. | reverse complement strand
GGACGCATGGATACGGACACAACAGAGCTGACCGAAGAGCGGCCCGAAGATCGGCCCGAAGATCGGCAGGCCAAGGGTGGGCTTTTTTCCAGAAAGAAAAAGCGCAAAAAAGGCGAGCCAAAGCCTGCCAAGACGCTTGGCCCGCTCAAAATGATCTGGGATGAAGCAGCGAAATATCCGGCCAAGGTTTTGCTGGCCTTTATCGCTCTGGTCATCACTGCGGCGGCAACGCTCGCAATACCGGCAGGGCTGAAATTCATCGTCGATTTCGGTTTCGCCGAGGGCGGTGACCCCGAAAAGATTGGTGAGTGGTTCCGTCTATTGCTTGTGATTGTCGCGGTACTCGCGGCAGGTACGGCTTTGCGGTTCTATTTCGTCAGCTGGCTTGGTGAACGCGTTGTCGCAGATATCCGCGCCAAGGTTCAGGAAAATCTGATGCGCCTCGCTCCAGGCTTCTACGAGGAAAACAGCCCGAGCGAAATTGCCAGCCGGATGACCGCTGATACCACGCTGATCCAGACGGTGGTGGGTACCACCGTGTCGGTTGCTTTGCGCAATATCCTCATGGCGATTGGCGGCACGGCGGTGCTGTTCTGGCTCGCTCCACGTCTGACTATGGGCCTGCTCATCGCGATCCCGCTGGTGATGGGGCCGATCATGTATTTCAGCCGCCGGATCCGTAACATATCCCGATCCAGTCAGGACCGGGTGGCGGATATCGGTTCAATCGTATCCGAAACGCTGGGGGCGATGAAAATTGTCCAAGCCTTCAATCAGGAGAAGCGGGAGCAAGGCCGCTTTGCCAAAGCGGTCGAGGCGACGTTCGATGTTGCCAAGAAGCGCATTCTGCTCCGTTCGGCTCTGACTGCCATCGTCATCCTGTTCGTGTTTGGCTCGATCGTGATCGTGATGTGGCGCGGTGCGATTGGTGTGACGACCGGTGCGATCAGCGGTGGTACTATTTTCGCCTTTGTTATTACCGGCGGTCTGGTGGCCGGTGCATTTGGTGCCCTGACCGAAGTCTATGGGGAATTGCTGCGCGGCGCAGGAGCGGCCAGCCGCCTCAACGAATTGCTCAATGAAAAGCCGACCATTGCCGCGCCGGACAGGCCGCAATCGCTACCTGAGCCGCCGCGAGGTAGCCTGTCATTCCGCAATGTCACCTTCCGTTATCCGACCCGTCTCGAAACGCCTGCGCTCAAGGATTTCAGTCTGGAAGTAGAGCCGGGTGAAACGGTTGCGATTGTCGGCCCTTCTGGCGGGGGGAAATCGACGATCTTCCAGCTGGTTGAACGGTTTTACGATCCGCAGGCCGGTTCGATCCGTGTTGACGGTGTCCGCCTGACCAGCGCTGATCCGGCCGAGATACGCAAGCGCATTGCGCTGGTCCCTCAGGACGGCGTGCTATTTTCGGCCAATGCGAGGGACAATCTGCGCTATGGCCGCTGGGATGCAAGCGACGAGGAAATCTGGGAGGCTGCACGTGCCGCTAATGCGGAGCAGTTTTTGCGCGATCTACCGCAAGGCCTCGACACCTATCTGGGCGAAAGCGGGACGCGCCTGTCGGGTGGTCAGCAACAGCGCATTGCCATTGCTCGTGCGCTGCTCCGTGATGTGCCGATACTGCTGCTTGATGAAGCGACCAGCGCTCTCGACGCCGAGAGTGAACAGCTGGTGCAGCAAGCGCTGGACAATCTGATGCAGGACCGGACGACGCTGGTTATCGCGCATAGGCTTGCCACTGTGCGTTCCGCAGATCGAATACTGGTGCTGGAAGACGGAGAAATTGTCGAACAGGGTACGCATGCCCAATTGTCCGAGGCAGGCGGGCTGTATAGCCGCTTAGCATCGCTGCAATTCGCCTCGACGCAGGCAGCATGACGTCGAAACGGGCACCATTTTCGACCAAAGGCGTATCATAACCGACGAGTAGCGCCGCTCAGCGAGCGCGCAGTATACTGACAATAGTGTCGCACGCCCGATCAGGGCATTGCTTTTGGGAGCACATCATAATGATCCGGACTATTTTCGCCGCCAGCGCCAGCGTTGCTGCCTTGGCCTTTACCGCACCTGCCATGGCAGAAGAAACCGAAGCTGCAGAGACCGAAGCTGCGGAAGTTGCTTTGCCGACTATGAGTTTCGGCGAATGGGGTGTGGAGCCCTCGCTGATCGACAATTCGATCCATCCGGGTGATGATTTCTTCGCGCATGTGAATTCCAAATGGCTCAAGGCCAATCCGCTGCCGCCGCAATATTCGCGTTTTGGCGCGTTCAACCTTCTGCGTGAGAAATCGACTTCCGATGTAAAGACCGTTGTTGACGAGCTGGTTGCCGCCGATCCGGCACCGGGTTCGAGCGAACGCCGGATTGTCGATGCTTACCAATCGTTCCTCGATACCGATGCCATTGATGCAGCCGGTCTGGTGCCTGCCTATCCATATCTTTCGGAAATCTTCGCAGCCAATTCGCTGGACAAGCTGGCTGCATTGTGGAGCAAGCCGGGAATGCCTGGCCCAATCGGCGGGTTTGTAACTGTCGACCAGAAACAGCCTGACACCTATACCGTGTATGTCGGATCCGGCGGTCTTGGTCTGCCCGACCGCACCTATTACATGGATGATAGCGAGAAGGGCGTCGATATTCAGACCGAATATCGCAAATATCTTGCCTTCCTGTTCAAGGAAGCGGGCTACACCGATCCGGACGCCGTCGCGAATGCTGTTTATGCTTTCGAAGATCGCATTGCCCGCGAAATTTCCTGGGACCGTGCGGTTCGCCGGAACCGTGATCTGACCTATACGCCTTACACAAAAGACGAATTCATCGCGATGGCGGGCGATTTCCCGGTTGCGATCATGCTTGACCAGACGGGGCTCGGCCAGTCCGAGAAATTCGTGCTGACCCAGGTTGCCCCGAGTGCGGAAAAGGCCAAGGAACTAGGCCTGTCCGAAGACGTGCTGGCGAAGATAGGCAAGGGCACGCCGGGCATGTTCGAATTGCTCACCCAGACGCCGGTTGGCACGCTGCAGGCATGGACGACTGCCCGTTTCCTCTCGAGCAATTCTGCTGTTCTCCCGACCCGTTTTGATGAAGCTAATTTTGCTTTTTATGGCCGGAAACTGAGCGGTCAGCCCGAACAGCGCGAGCGCTGGAAGCGGGCGATTTCCGAAACCGAAAGCCATCTCGGCGAAGTGCTCGGCAAGAGCTATGTCGAACGTAACTTCCCGCCTGAAAACAAGGCCGCAATGGACGAACTGGTCGCCAATCTCCGCATCGCCATGGCCCAGAGCATCGACGAAATCGAATGGATGGGTGAGGCGACCAAGGAAGAAGCGCGGGCCAAGCTCAACAGCTTCGATCCGAAAATCGGCTATCGTGACAATCTGGAAACCTATGAGGGTCTGGAAATTGTCGCTGGCGACCCGCTCGCCAACCGGATGGCAGCGGCCAAATGGGGCTTTAAAGACAATGTGTCCAAGCTCGGCAAGCCGATTGACCGGACAGAATGGGGCATGCTGCCGCAGACGGTGAACGCCTATTACAACCCGTCGAAGAACGAGATCGCGTTCCCGGCAGCAATCCTGCAGCAGCCATTTTTCGGTATCACCGCTGATCCGGCGGTGAATTACGGTGCCATTGGCGGCGTGATCGGTCATGAAATCGGTCACGGTTTTGACGATCAGGGTTCCAAGAGCGACGGCACGGGCAAGCTGCGCAACTGGTGGCAGCCGGAAGATCTGGCGAATTTCAAGGAGCGCGGTGATCGTCTTGCAGCGCAATATGACAAATTCTGTCCGCTTGATGATGGCACGACCTGCCTCAATGGCCGCCTGACCCTGGGCGAGAATATCGGTGATGTCGGCGGGCTCAGTCTGGCCTATCGTGCTTACAAGCTCTCGCTCAACGGCGAAGAAGCACCGGTGATTGACGGGCTGACCGGCGATCAGCGCTTTTTCCTAGCCTGGGCGCAGGTGTGGCGTGCGCAGAACCGCGAAGAAACCATCCGCCAGCGTATTCGTGTCGGGCCGCACAGTCTGGAAGAATTCCGCGTCAACGGCGTCGTGCGCCAGATGGATGCATGGTACGAAGCCTTCGGTGTCACCGAAGAGCACGCGATGTATATCCCGCCTGAAGAGCGCGTGAAAATCTGGTAACTTGTCAGCCAGGCGGGCGAGTGCGAGGCCGATAGGGTCTTGACTTGCCCGCCATCGCTGCGATTGCGGCGCTGTTCGTGCGGTCGGATAGAAGGCCGCATTCCAGAAGAGTGTTTGCCGCTATGACCCTTTTCCAGCAAATCCTGATCGCTCTTGTTCAGGGCATTACAGAATTCCTGCCGATATCCTCGTCCGGGCATCTGATCCTGATACCCCATCTGACCGACCTGCCCGATCAGGGGCCGTTGATCGATGTTGCCGTGCATATCGGTTCACTGCTGGCGATCATCATCTATTTCCGCAAGGATGTGGCCGGTCTTGTGCGTGGCGGTTTCGCTTCGGTCGGGCTGGCGGATGATCCGGTGCAGCGCAGACTGTTCTGGTTTGTGGTTGCAGGGACAATCCCGGCGGTCGCCTTTGGTCTGTTCCTCAAGCTGGGCGGCTATATGGAGGGGTTCCGCACGACCGATCTGGTGGCAGTGAACCTGATCGTCTTCGGTCTGTTGCTGGGCGCAGCGGACCATTGGGGCAAGCAGACCAAGAGCTATGAAGACCTCACCTTGCGCGATGCCATTCTGGTGGGTCTGGCGCAGGCCATGGCACTTATCCCGGGAACGTCGCGTTCGGGTTCGACGATGACTGCGGCGCGCGCCTTGGGATATTCGCGTTTTGAATCGGCCCGCTTTTCCTTCCTGCTGGCGATCCCGGCGGTGACAGGTGCGGGCTTGTTGGCTGCGCTTGATCTCGCGGAAGCAACCGCAGCGATGCAAATGGATGCGCTGATAACCGGGGCATTCACCTTTGTTGCCGCATTGGCGACGATGGTGTTCCTGATGAACTTCCTGCGTAAAGCATCGATGCTGGTGTTCGTGGTCTACCGCGTATTGCTCGGTCTCGCCCTATTGGCGATGTTTTAGGCGTTTGCTCATACCCCGTGGAACCAAAATCCGTCTGCTGTCGTTGAATTCGTAACGACAGATTTGGAAGTTGGTACAATGGGTATTGTTCTCTTATTGGCGGTCGGGGGGGTCCTCGGCTGGGTATGTTCGATTGTCCTCACGGAGACCAATCAGCGCGCAATTCTGACCGATATATTCGCGGGTGCTGCGGGCGCCACGGCACTAGGTCTTGCCATGACCTCAGGCCCATTGCTCACCGGTTTGAGCCCGACAACGCTATTTTATGGAATTGTCGGTGCGCTAGCTGCTGTAATGCTCGCCAATATGATCCGCAGAACGTCGATCAATCGCTAAGTCAGACAGGCTTCGCGCCGCTTCCGCGCCCACCGCGTAGCAGATATTCCTGCGTTCCGCGGCTGACCACGTAATCTACATCAATGACCGCAGAATTCGCATAGGTGAATGCAGGCGGCAGGTTCTTGTAGAGTCGGTCGAAATCGCGCTCGACTGTTTGGCGGTAGAGGTCTTCGAAACTCTCGATCACGAAATAGGTCGGCTGCAAATCGCTGATGACATAATCGGTGCGCATGACGCGATCGACATTGAGCATGATCCGGTTGGGGCTCTCCGCCTCGACAGCAAATTTGGCTTCCGTCGGACCGGACAGGATGCCCGCACCATAGGCTTTGACGTCATCACCTTCCATCAGAAGGCCGAACTCGACAGTATACCAATAGAGCGCGCCGAGCGCCTTCAGGCGGTTATATTTCATCGCCTTCCAGCCTGCCTTGCCATATTCCTGCATGTAATCGGCATAGGTCGGATCGGTCAGCATCGGGACATGGCCGAACACGTCGTGGAATACGTCGGGTTCCTGAATGTAATCGAAAGTCTCGCGCGTGCGGATGAAATTGCCTGCCGGGAAACGGCGGTTGGCGAGGTGCCAGAAGAAGACATGATCGGGGATCAGCATCGGCACGGGAACCACGCTCCATCCGGTCAGCTTATCCAGTTCCTCGGACAGGCGGCCAAATTCCGGAACACCTCCGCGGCTGAGATCGAGCTTGTCGAGACCGTCAATAAAGGCAGTAGCGGCACGGCCCGGAAGCACATTCATCTGGCGCGCGAATAACTCATCCCAAATGGCATCATCGTCGCTGTCGTAGCTGGTTTGTTCCGGTTCCAGCCAGTCATCCCCCAAATGCTCCGGCTTTTTTAGCGGCGCAGTGAAGACATCGCCCGGCAAATCGGGCAGCGTGGAAAAATCGCTTTGCGGTTCTGTGTGTGTAGCCATAGTTTCATCTGCAACTAGCACCGCTTAGCCTGTGTGACAATTGAGGAGACTCGCCTGTGGCCGCCAAGCTGAAACGCAAAGAGTATGACAAGTTGCTCGAACCGCTGGAGGAAGAGCTGGTGGCGATGGCACGATGGGCGCGGCATACCGGCGCGCGAATTTGTGTGATCTTTGAGGGGCGCGATACAGCGGGGAAGGGCGGTGCAATCCGCGCCGTCAGCCAGCGGCTCAACCCGCGCCAGTGCCGGATCGTGGCTCTGTCCAAACCCAACGATACCGAGATGACCCAGTGGTATTTCCAGCGCTATGCCAAGCACCTCCCGGCCGCAGGCGAAATCGTTCTGTTTGACCGCAGCTGGTATAATCGTGCCGGGGTCGAGAAAGTGATGGGCTTCACCAGCGAAGCGAAGGTGGCGCAGTTTCTTGAGGAAGCTCCCAAATTTGAAAAAATGCTGACCGATGATGGCATTCTGCTGTTCAAATACTGGCTGACAACGGACCAGGACAATCAGGAAGAGCGGCTGAAAGAGCGCTTGGAAGACCCGCTAAAGCGCTGGAAATTGTCACCGATCGATCTGGCTGCGCGCGAGAAATACGAAGCCTATACCGAGGCACGTGAAGCGATGCTCATGGCGACCCACACCGATCATGCGCCGTGGACCTTGGTTGATTTCAATGACCAGAAGCGCGGGCGTTTGACGCTGGTGCGCGATTTGCTGGACAGGCTGCCCGATACGCATATCGAGCCGCCACCGTTGGAGTTTCCGGAGTTGGGACATGGGCCGCTGGAAGAGCGCTATTCGGTCTTGCAACCGATCAAGGATTATCCGGTCGGCTAAGCCAGCGTAGCACTAGCTTTCAAAGTCTGCCGACCATCATCGGCAAACGCGCCTAGTTCCACGTCCTGCCCGTTCTGGCGCATCACAAGGTGCAGTCTATCGCCTGCAATTGCCGGGCTGATTGCGCGGAAGGTGAAACTCGCCAATGCGTTTTCGCCATGCGTATCGGCGACCAGTTTCATCAGCAGCGAGGCGATCAAAGGGCCATGAACGACGAGGCCGCGATAGCGTTCGATGTTGCGGGCATAGGGCAAATCGTAATGGATGCGGTGGGTGTTGAATGTCAGTGCGGAAAAGCGAAACAGAAGCGCTTCGGAAGGTCTAATCGTTGTTGCTGCATCCCAGTCATCGGCATCGAATTGCGCTTGCTGGGGTTCCGGCGGGGATAGCGGTGCATCCGTTGCGGCAGCTGCACGATAGACTAGCGTTTGCGTCTCGCGGATCGCTTCGTCCCCACTTGCCAGCCATAGGTGCTCAACCTCGACAAAAGCGAGCTTGCCACTGCTTCCAACCTTCTCCGTAATCGATAGCGTTTTGCTGCGCCGCTCGATCGGCTCTGCTACCATCAGAGGGCGATGAAAGGTGATCGCACTCGATGCCCACATGCGGCGCGGGAGCGGAATTGGGGGCAGAATTGCGGTTGGGTCGTCGCTGCGGGCCGGGTGCCCGTCCGCACCCAAGGCTTGCGTCTTCGCATCGGGTGCACACAGGCAGAAATGAATACCCTGAGGCATAGTGCCGACAGACTGTTCCTGCCGGTCAAATGTCGCAAGCCAGCGCTTGGCGAGAGCGGTGTCGAGCAGGTCGGTGGTCCGCTCCTCTCGCCCGATCCAGTTTGACCAGTCACTCATTGTCAGACAGCGCGCTCGAAGATTGCGGCAATGCCCTGACCGCCGCCGATACACATGGTTTCGAGCCCGAAGCGCGCTTCACGGCGATGCATTTCATGCGCCATGTCGGCGAGAATACGTCCACCCGTCGCGCCAATCGGGTGGCCGAGCGAAATGCCCGATCCGTTGACATTGAGCATGTCCATCCGGCCGTCATCCTCGCTCCAGCCCCAGCCTTTCAGCACGGCGAGTACTTGCGGTGCAAAGGCTTCGTTCAGCTCGACCAGATCAATGTCGTTCCAGCCCTTGCCGGACCTTGCAAAAAGGCGGTCTACGGCGGGGACAGGGCCGATACCCATTCGGCTAGGGTCGCATCCCGCCGCAGCCCAGCTGTCGAACCACAGCAAAGGTTCAAGGCCGAGCTCTTCCAGCTTGTCTTCTGCCACGACCAGACAGGCCGCAGCCGCGTCGTTCTGCTGGCTGGCATTGCCTGCGGTCACAATTGCATCGGGGTTGTTCTTGCCTTCGATGGCACGCAATCCGCCAAGGCTTTCCATGCTCGCGTCGGCGCGAAAGCCTTCGTCCTTGGCGAAAGTGACAGGATCGCCGCGCCTTTGAGGGATTTCCACCGGAACCAGTTGCGCGTCAAACTTGCCCGCCTCCCATGCGGCGGCAGCATTCTGGTGGCTGCGTACGGCATAGGCGTCCGATGCCTCGCGACTGATACCGTAATCTTTGGCGAGGTTTTCCGCTGTCTCGATCATGCCGGTAATCACGCCAAACCGCTCGATAGGCTGGCTCATCAAACGGCCACGGGTCAGCCGGTCATGCATTTTCAGGTCGCCAAAACGCACGCCTTTGCGGATGTCGGTCGTGTAATGCTCGACATTGGACATGCTTTCCACGCCGCCAGCTACTACGACATCAGCGGTGCCTGTCTGAACCATCATTGCGGCATTGATCACCGCTTGCAGGCCCGAGCCGCAGCGGCGGTCGAGCTGGTATCCCGGAACTTCAAGCGGCAACCCTGCAGCGAGCCAACTCCAGTGGCCGATGGCCGGTGCTTCGGCGCTACCATAGCCCTGGCTAAAGACCACATCATCGACGCGTTCGGGGTCAATGCCGCTCCGTTCGACCAAAGCTTTCAGGATAACGGCACCCAAAGCGCCCGCTTCAAGCGGTGCAAGCGCACCCAGAAACTTCCCGACCGGAGTGCGCAAGGGGCTGACGATTGCGGCGCGTTTGAGTGTCATAGACTGTCCTTATCGCTTCCGGTGATGATGCCGGAATCCATTAACTTGCCAATCGCGCCCGAGCCCAGCCCGAGCCGTTCAGCCAGCACTTCCTCGCTATTGGCGCCCAGATAGGGTGCCGGATGCGGCACTCCACGTTCGCGTTCCGGCATATTCGCGAATGGTCCGGGAGCCGGATAGGAAAAGCCGCTGGGATTATCGGGCGACGCGCCGAACAGGGGATTGTTGGTCACCAGATCAGGGTCATTGGCGGCTTCATGCATGGTGCGATAGCGCTCGAATGTGGTCCCCGCCGCAGCCAACCGTTTGGCGAGATCGTCATAATCCAGCGTATCGGCGACACTTTGGAACAGCGCGAACAGTTCTTCGCGGTGGGTGAAGCGGTTGTGATCGCTTTTGGCAAAGCTGACGCCATGTTTTGCCTCGATAGTGGCAACATCCTCTGCCACATCGAAGGCTTCGACCAGACCCGCCCATTGTTTTGGCGTCAGCGCTGCGACCATGAAACGCTTGCCGTCTTTCGAACGGAAATCGCGCCCGAATGCGCCCCAGATCGCATTGCCCAGGCGTTGCCTGTCTGACCCGCGATACAGCATTTCTGCCATCGCGCCGCTATTGGCGACTGTGCCGATAGCAACATCGCCCAGCGGGATACGAACTTCCCCGCCTTCGCCGGTCGCATCGCGGTGGCGTAGCGAGGCGAGAAGTGCAAAAGCTGTGTAAGCGCCGGTTATGAAGTCCCAAGCCGGGAGCAATTGGTTGACCGGCGGTGCGGTATCGGGATCCCAGTCTGCAGGGCCGGTCATCAGCGGATAGCCACTCGCGGCGTTGACGGTAAAGTCCATCGCCTGACGCCCGTCACCCCAGCCCATGATCCGCACCGTGATCATGTCATCACGCCCGTCTTTCAGCGTGGCGTGCGACAGGAAGCTTTTCTCCGGAACATTGGTAATTAGCTGGCCCGTTTTTCGCGCCAGTTCCTGCACCAGCTCGCGGCCTTGGCCGGTGCGCATATCGACCGCGACGCTTTTCTTGGCCCGGTTGAGATTCTCCCAGCTGAGCGAGCGCCCCTCATCGGTAAGCTGGTAGCGGTCATAATCAAGCCCGCCGCCGATCTGGTCGACCCTGATGACCTCTGCACCCATCTGTGCGCAATAGAGGCCCGCCGTGGGCGAGGCGACAAAGCTGGAAACCTCGATAACCGACAATCCGTCGAGCAAATTATACATTCAGGCGTTTCCTGTCTTTTCGTCCAGGCAAGGCTCAGCCTTGCACTCCGGCAGCAAAATTGCGCAGCATCTGCTTGGCGATGACCAGCTGCATGATCTGGGTTGTTCCCTCGTAAATCCGGTAGATGCGCGCATCGCGGAAGAAACGTTCGGCTTCATATTCGGCGAGATAACCCGCACCGCCATGGATCTGGACGCAGCGGTCCGCCACACGGCCGCACATTTCGGAAGCGAACATTTTGGTGCTCGCGCATTCGATGATGGCTTTGCCCAGATTTGCCTTGGCGCTGGCATCGCGGAGCATGCATTCGCCCGCATAAATCTCTGCCTCGCTATCGGCGAGCATCGCCTGGATCAGCTGGAATTGTGCGATGGGTTCGCCGAATGCTTTGCGTTCATTGGCGTAATTGACCGCTGTATCGAGCATCCGCCGGGCATAGCCGCAGCTTGCTGCGGCGACGGACAAACGCCCGTTATCGAGGCTTTGCATCGCGGTAGCAAAACCGCGCCCTTCCTCACCGCCCAGCAAGGCATCGCCCGGCACTTTCACATCGTCCATATAAATATCGGCGATATGGCTGCCTGCCTGCCCCATCTTGTGATCGGACTTGCCAACAGTGATCCCTGCGCTTTCCATATCGACGACGAAGGCGCTGATATGCGCGTTCTTGGGAAGGGCCTCGTCATTGGTGCGTGCCATGATCAGGCCGATTTTCGCGTGTGGTGCGTTGGTGATGTAGCGTTTGGAGCCGTTCAGCACATAGCCATTGCCATCGCGTCTGGCGGTGGTCGCCATGGCGGCGCTGTCCGATCCGGAACCGGGCTCGGTCAATCCGAAACAGGCAATTTCGCCCGAGGCGATGCGCGGCAACCAATGCTGTTTCTGTTCGTCTGTGCCGGAATTCTTCAGCGCAGAGCAGACCATGCCGAGATTGATTGACGCCATGGAGCGATAGGCCGGCATGGCATAGCTGAGCACGCGGATTGTCTCGACATATTGCGGGATGTTCATGCCCGATCCGCCATAGGCTTCGGGCGTGGTCAGGCCGAACAGACCCATATTCCGCATTTCATCGACGATGTCATCGGGAACTCGGTCCTGCGCGATCACATCGGCTTCGGCGGGGATCAGTCGTTCGCGGACGTAGCGTTTCAGCTGGTCAATGAATTGCGCGAAAATATCGGCATCCATCCCGCCGGACTGATCAATATCGGACATTCGGCTGCTCTCCCTTGCCGGTCTTTGTGTTGGGTTAACGCTCTTGAGCTGTTTCCGGGCCGCTTTCCGTTCCACTCTCTTCTGACCCGGCTTGAGGCAGGCGTTTGGCCTCGACCATATCCGCCGCTTCATCGAGCATGGCTGCTTCGCCAACAGTGACACCGCCCGGGCCGGGTTCATTGTCGGCAGGTTTGCAAGCTGTCACCGTCAAAGCGAGCGCGAACATGGCAATTGGTTTCATTCTGCCACCATAGCGAGATTGCTCCAAAGGAAAAGCGGGCGAATCGCCTCTGCAATCCGCCCGCTCTACTTTTAGAAATGAAGTGATGCTTAGTTGGTCAGTTCTTTCTTGGCTGCGTCAACGGCCTTGTCGACCATCTTGGCGCCTTCTTCTTTCGCGGCGCCTTCAGCTGCGGCCAGAGCATCGGCAGCTGCCGACTCAGCTTCGGAAGCAGCGCTTTCAGCTTCTTCAGCTACGGCTTCGCTTGCTTCTTCGGTTGTAGCTTCTTCAGCGGCAGCTTCACCACCAGCCATTGCGTCTTCGGTCGGTGCTTCTTCAACGCCTTCGACGCCTTCTTCAGCGGTCATTTCAACGTTTTCAGCTTCAGCGTCGGCCGATGCGTCTTCCGCTGTGCCACAAGCCGACAGAGCCAGTGCTGCGGTTGATGCGAATGCGACAGATACGATCTTTTTCATTGGTCAGTACTCCCTAGAAACTTTGCGCGCTGGACCCGTGCGACCCTACGCGAATCGGGGTGATACCCTTTTGCCAGGGTACACGCCAAGGCAAAAGCTGTGGGCAACAGGATTTTACAGACGACGCGCCTCTGCCATGAGGGCAAACAATGTCAGTCACATCTCTTCCGACCCCGTCGCTGGACCAGGCGCGCGCGCAGTTGCGTGAAGTGTTTGGCTTCGCCGATTTTCGCGGTTCGCAGGAAGACGTGTTGCAGCGCGTGCTGGACGGACATTCGGCGCTAGCGGTTATGCCAACCGGTGCCGGGAAATCGCTGACCTATCAACTGCCGGCGACGCTAATGCCCGGCACATGCGTGGTGATTTCCCCGCTGATCGCGCTGATGCATGACCAGCTCAGGTCTGCGAAGGCCAATGGAATTCGCGCTGCAACTTTGACCAGTGCTGACGCCGATTGGCGGGAGACGATGGATGCGTATCGGGCAGGCGATCTGGACTTGCTCTATGTCGCGCCCGAGCGAGCCAGCCAGCCGCAATTCTGTGACTTTTTGACCTCGGCGCGGATTTCGCTTTTCGCTGTGGATGAAGCGCATTGTGTTTCCGAATGGGGGCACGATTTCCGCCCGGACTACCGGCAATTGCGTCCTTTGATGGACCGTTTCACCGATGTTCCGCGTCTTGCGCTGACGGCCACGGCGGACAAACGGACGCGCGCCGATATTCTCAACCAATTGGGCATTCCGGCGGAAGGGCTGGTGCTGGCCGGATTCGACCGGCCGAATATCCGTTATAGCATCCGGCACCGCGACAATCCGGTAAAACAGATTGCTGCGCTTATGGCCGAGCAGCCCGGGCCGGGAATTGTCTATGCTCCTACCCGGCGCAAGGTCGAGGACCTGGCGGAGAAGCTGGGGGCCGCCACGGGGCGCACTGTCTTGCCTTATCACGCCGGTCTGCCGGCGGAGGAACGCGCTGCCAATCAGGTAGCATTTGTGGCATCGGAAGATATGGTGATTGTCGCTACCATCGCGTTTGGCATGGGAATCGACAAGCCCGATGTTCGCTTCGTAGCTCATGCAGGCATTCCGAAATCGATCGAGGCCTATTATCAGGAAACGGGCCGCGCGGGGCGTGATGGCGATCCCGCACAGGCGATCATGCTGTGGGGCGCGGGCGATTTTGTGCAAGCGCGTCAGCGGCTTTCGGAAATGCCCGACAACCGCCGCGATGACGAGCGCCAGCGGGTCGATATGCTTGCCGCTCTGGTAGAGGCACCCGCCTGCCGCAGAGCTATATTGCTCCGACATTTCGGTGAAGACCCGGCGGCGCAATGCGGCAATTGTGACAATTGCCTGAGCCCTCCAAAAGTAACCGATGCTACCGAGACCGCCCGGAAAGTCTTGTCAGCTGTCTATCGCACGGGGCAGTCCTTCGGCTTCGGTCATATCCAGAAAGTCCTGACCGGCAGCAGTGATGACCGGATTGTCCAGCGGGGGCATGACCGGCTCAGCGTGTTCGGGATTGTGATGGGCGAAGAAGCACGTCTGCTCCAGCCGCTATCGCGCGCATTGCAGGCGCGCGGCGCGCTGGTCGCAACAGAGCATGGCGGATTGGCATTAGGCGGAGAGGCTCCTGCCATTCTCAAGGGTGAGCAAACTGTCGAAATTGTTATCCCGCCCAAACAATCGCGGCGCGGGCGTGGACGCAACACAACCCCCAATCCGGTGGGCGATCCCCTGTTCGAAGCCTTGCGCGATCTCCGCCGCGATTTGGCGAAGGAAGCGCAGGTGCCGC
Organism: Erythrobacter sp.; assembly: GCA_020629385.1. GTDB lineage: Bacteria > Pseudomonadota > Alphaproteobacteria > Sphingomonadales > Sphingomonadaceae > Pontixanthobacter. The sequence continues at coordinate 15,476 of JAHDDJ010000004.1, read as the reverse complement.
CCTATGTCATTTTCAACGATGCGACGTTGCGCGCCATGACAGCCGAACGCCCTGCCTCACTGGCAGAGTTCGGCGAAATCAGCGGTGTCGGTGCGAAGAAGCTGAAGGCTTTTGGCGAGATTTTCCTGCAGGTGATCCGCCAATATTGACAAATCCGTAGATTGATATAAATATGATATCATAATTATATCGAAAGGGATGTCTATGTCCGATACTGCAAGGGGAATGAATATCAGCCGCGAGAGTGCCTCGAGCACGTTCAGCGGCTATGTGATGTTACTGGTGATGCTGGCGATTACCGCATTGGCGATCTGGTTGGTCGCGAATGGCGCACCACCGAGTGGGGCCTCTAAAGGCATGAAACTGATGTTTGTCGGCACGCTGGTGGGCTCGATCCTTGCCATCCTGTTTTTTGCGGCAGGCTTTTTCATGATCCAGCCCAATCAGGCAGCGGTGATTACGCTGTTCGGTGAATATCGCGGCTCCGAAAGGACCGAGGGTCTGCGCTGGATCTGGCCATGGATGATGCGCAAGAAGATCAGCGCACGCGCCCATAACATTCATTCGGAGCGGGTGAAGATCAACGATCTGCGGGGCAATCCGATCGAAATCGCATGTAACGTCGTTTGGCGCGTCGCCGATACAGCGCAAGCAAGCTTCGATGTCGATGACTATAAAGAATTCGTGAATATCCAGATCGAGGCAGGGCTTCGCACCGTGGGTTCACGCCACCCTTATGATGATTTCGAAGGCGAGGAAGTCACGCTGCGCTCTGGCGGCGACGTGATTAATCGCGAATTGCTGGAAGAGCTGAACGATCGCCTCAAAGTTGCGGGTATCGTGGTGGACGAGGCAGGGCTCACACACCTCGCCTATGCTTCCGAGATTGCCAGCGCGATGCTCAAGCGCCAGCAGGCCGATGCCATTATCGCAGCGCGCAAGAAGATCGTGCTGGGGGCTGTCGGCATGGTCGAGGATGCGCTTGGAAAGCTGAAGGAAGATAACATCGTGGAGCTGGATGACGAACGCCGTGCGGCGATGGTTTCCAACCTGCTGGTTGTCCTGTGCGGCGAGAAGGAAACGCATCCGGTCGTGAATACGGGCTCGCTTTACTAGACGCCTGAACGAGCTGGTCCGATCATGCCCTCTTCCCCGAAAAATGCCCAGAAAAAGGCGTTTGCTCTCCGTCTCGATCCGGCAGTCCATGCCGCGGTCGAGCGGTTGGCGGCGGGGGAACTGCGCAGTGCCAATGCGCAGATCGAAATGCTTTTGCGAGAGGCTTTGAAGGCGCGGGGGGTTTCGGTAGACACCTCAAAAAAGCCCCGCCGTGGACGCCCACCTAAAGAGAGTTAAGACACAAGTATGCTACACAAGTTCTTTGAGCCGGGAGACTGGTTTGCCCCCAAGAAGTTCGGTTACGGGGCAGGCTTGCCGATTGCATGGCAGGGCTGGGTTCTGCTGTTGGGTTACTTGGCTTTTGCATTGGGATTGGGTCTGTTTGTCGCTTCCCTTGGCGATATCTGGGCACTGGTTTCCATTGCGCTGATAATATTGAGCACCATCCCGTTTATGATGATCGTAAAGCGCCGCACCAAGGGCGGCTGGAAATGGCGCGGGTAGTTGAAGCCTTAGCGCGGCGTTAACCCTTTTCGCGTATCGCGAGCGCTATGGAACGTTACGCCCGCACTTTGCCCGCCCGCCCCTCGCTGAAACTGATTGGCGTCCTCGCCGCACTCGCCGTTGCCGCAATACCTGCTGGCGCGGTGCTGGCGCAAGGAAATGCACCTTTCACCGTGGTAGAAAGCGGCAAGAGTTACGCGATGTTGCAGGATGCCGTGAACGCTATCGGCAACGGTACCGGTACAATCGCGATCGCCAATGGCACGCATCGTCAATGCGCAGTGCAACAAGGCGGCTCGATCTCGTTCGTCGCAGCAGAACCAGGCAAAGCGGTCTTCGAAGGCAAAAGCTGCGAAGGCAAGGCAGCGCTGGTGCTGCGCGGGCGCGAAGCCAGCGTATCGGGTCTAGTGTTTCGCCGTATGGCGGTGCGCGATTTCAATGGTGCTGGTATCCGGCTTGAAAAGGGTAATCTCACTGTGGCGCAGAGCTGGTTCCTTGATAGCCAGCAAGGTATTCTCGCCGGTAACGATCCCAATGGCCGCATCGTCATCGACAAATCGACATTTTCAGGTCTCGGCACATGTGAAGGCCCCGGCGGCTGTGCGCATTCGATCTATATCGGCGATTACGGCCATCTGCGCGTAACCCGCAGCCGTTTCGAGAAGGGCACTGGTGGTCACTACGTGAAGGCACGTGCTGCGCGTGTCGATGTGGCCGCGTCCAGCTTCGATGATTCCAAAGGCAGCGCGACCAATTACATGATCGACCTGCCAGCTGGCTCTGTCGGGCAGATCACCAATAACTGGTTCGTCCAGGGCCAGAATAAAGAGAACTACTCCGCCTTTATCGCGGTTGGTGCGGAACAGAACCTGCGCGGTTCTGACGGCTTGCAAATTGCCGGTAACGATGCCCGCCTTGCCCCGAATGTGCGGCGCGAGACTATCTTTGTCGCTGACTGGACCGGTGCTGATCTGGTGATCGAGAACAACAATCTCGGTGCTGGACTGACCAAGTTCCAGCGCCGCTAAGTGTTCCCATTTTGACATTGTGATTGAGCCTTTGCCGCTCAGCCCCTATCGCGCCCGAATTACATTCCGGAGCGCGTTTGATGTCGACCAATCCCTTTATCTGGCTGCAGCATATTGTCCCGCAGCACGGGCTTTCCAAACTGGCGGGCCGGGTAGCGCGCAGCGAAAAGCCGTGGCTCCGTGATCGCCTGATTGCGCGCTTTATCAAGGCGTATAATGTCAACATGGCCGAGGCGGAGCGCGGCGAAGGCGAGTTTCGCAATTTCAACGACTTCTTCACGCGTGCCCTCAAACCGGGTGCGCGCCCGCTGGCAGATGCGGCAACCGACGTGATCTGTCCCGCCGATGGTGCGATCAGCCAGATTGGCACAATCGAAGAGGGCCGGATTTTTCAAGCCAAGGGTCAAAGCTACAGCACAGCGGAATTGCTGGGCGGGGACGAGGCGCTGGCGGCGAAGTTCGAAGGGGGGAATTTCGCGACGATCTATTTGTCGCCCAGCGACTATCACCGTGTCCATATGCCGGTTGCCGGCACGCTGGAGCACACGGCCTACATTCCCGGTGACCTGTTCTCGGTGAACACAGTCACCGCAGAAAATGTCCCGCGCCTGTTTTCGCGCAATGAGCGCCTGTCTTGCGTATTCGACACCCGGCATGGAGCCGTAGCCAGCGTGATGGTTGGCGCGATGATTGTCGCGAGCATCGAAACCGTTTGGGACGGCTTGGTCGAGCCGCATCGCAGACAGATCGAAGTCAAACGTTTCGGTCAGGAAAGCGCAGAAGCCCCAGCCTTTGCTGCTGGCGACGAAATGGGCCGGTTCCTGCTCGGCTCAACCGTAATCCTGCTGTTTGAACCCGGCAAAATTGCGTGGGATGACAGTCTCGCGCCGCTGACCACGGTACGGATGGGGCAGTCGCTTGGAAAGTTGCTCTAAAGTTCTTCGAATGCTCTGGCGTATCGGACAATTCCGCTAGGCGCCTTGCCTTCCAGAACCAGCCGCTGGAAATATTCCGCAGGTGGTCCCGGATATTGCAATTCTGGATCGTGCTCAAAGCCGAAGCGCGCATAATATTCCGGGCTACCCAGCAAGATAATACCGCGTGCACCGCGCTCGCGCAGATCGGCAATCCCGCGTTTGATGAGCATACTGCCAATACCCTGCCGCTGCAGATCCGGCTTCACTGATACAGGGCCAAGTCCATACCATTCGCTCGTTCCGTCGCTGATCGTAACGGGCGAGAAGGCAATGTGGCCGACAATTCCGTCACTATCCTCGGCAACCAGCGAAAGCGTCAGATCACCGTGATCGCGCAGAGCGTCGACCAGATCCTGTTCGTCGCCATCGCTGAACGGCATGTCGAGAAATGCCGCCGTGGTCAGCACGTAGATTGGCCGCTCGTCGCCCGGAGCTTCGGGCCTCAGCGTAACGGCAGTCATATCAGCAAATGTCCTGATCTGTCGCGCTTGGTGTCGAGATACCGGCGGTTATGCGGATTATCGGGCAATTGGTGGGCAACCCGCTCGCTGACAGTGATCCCTGCAGAGACAAGGGCTTGGACTTTTTTCGGGTTGTTGGTCATCAGACGGATGGTTTTTGAGCCCAGCAGTTCGAGCATCCTCGCCGCAACGGGAAAATCGCGTGCCTCATCGGGCAGGCCCAGCCGCTGGTTGGCATCGACGGTATCAAATCCCTGGTCCTGCAAGCGATAGGCGCGCAGCTTGTTGACCAGCCCGATCCCGCGCCCCTCCTGTCGCATGTAGAGGAGAATGCCCCAGCCACCCGACCTGGCTTCCTCGGCCATAGCGGCAAGGGCGGCATCCAGCTGCGGCCCGCAATCACACTTCAAACTGCCCAGAATATCGCCGGTCAGGCATTCCGAATGCAACCGGACAAGCGGCGTTTTCTCTGCAGATTGTTCGCCGAGGATAAGCGCGACATGTTCGCGTGTGTCATCCGCACTGCGGAAGGCGACAATCTGTGCGTCGTCACTGGCGCTGACCGGCAGGCGTGCTCGGGTCGCAATGGTCAGATGTGCCGTATCGGACCATGACGCGAGGTCGCCCGCAGCCACGTTCTCAGCCTCTCCGCCCGCTTCCGGGTCGACCATGAATGCGGGCAGAATGCCGGCGATTCTCGCCAGTTCCAGCGCCGCCACCGCGTTGTCTTGCCACCCAAGCTGTTCTGCCTTGAAAGGCCCTTTCAGCGGGTTGGCGAGATCGAGTGCGGGGTCTGCAATAGGGCGTGCGGAAGCCAGGTCGAATGGTTCTGCACCCCGTATAAGAACCGGAGCATGCGGCTCTGCGGCGTCGCGCTGGTTAGCGAGCTTCAGCGTCGTTGCGCGCGCTGCCGAAATCAGCATCATTCGTGACGATGCTTGTGTCGCAATCGCTGTCTCAACCGGCAGCAAAGTCGGGCCACCATCCAGCGCAATCGGCCAGCCATGGCGCAAGGCATCAATAGCACGTGCGACGCGGCGGGAAGGGGAAGGCGGCTTTGCGCTCAGAGATCGAACTCCGTCACGATCGGAATATGGTCGGATGGTTTCTCCCACCCGCGGCAATCTTCATGGATTTGGTGTGCTGTCGCTTTCGCCGCCAGTTCAGGGGACGCCCACATATGGTCGAGCCTGCGCCCGCGATCACCGACACGGTAATCTTTCGAGCGATAGCTCCACCAGCTGAAATAGCGGTCCGGATGTTTGACGAATTCGCGGCCCAGATCGACCCAGCCATGCGCCTGTTTGAAGCGGTCCAGAGTTTCGACCTCAACCGGCGTGTGGCTGACCACTTTGAGCAATTGCTTGTGGCTCCACACATCGCTTTCCAATGGCGCAATATTGAAATCGCCGACGATCAATGTGGGGCGTTCGATCTGCGCTGCCCAATCGGTCATGCGGCCGAGAAAGTCGAGCTTCTGGCCGAATTTGGGATTTACGTCCCGGTCAGGCACATCGCCGCCTGCCGGGACGTAGACATTCTCGATCACCATGTCCTGACCCGGACCTGTCAGCTCCACGCCAACATGCCGGGCTTCGCCATTGGCCTGCCAGTCATGGCGGCTGAATTCCTGCATCGGAATGCGGCTGACCGTGGCAACACCGTGATAGCCCTTTTGGCCGTGGATCGCGTGATAGGTATAGCCAAGCGCGTTGAACGCCTCGAAAGGAAACGTCTCTTCGACCGTTTTGATTTCCTGCAGGCACAGCACATCGGGCGCGTGCTCTTTCAGGAAACGCTCGACAATCGGCATACGCAGGCGGACGGAATTGATATTCCAGGAAACGACAGAAACCATGGCGCTGCGATAATCGTGCCTGCATGCGCTGTCCATCACAGCTGCAACAAAAAACCCCCGTGTCGGGGGCATTGACACGGGGGTTTCATGTTAGCGTTCGTCACGCTTACAAAGTGACATATTGATGAAGACATGAGGCAACAGGGGGGCAACCCGTCTTCAATCACTTTGTAAAATCAGACTATGCCCGATTGCCTTTCTGGCCAATGAACAATCGACAGCAAGTCACCGCATCGGCACCACGTCGTGGCCATGAACCGTTTATCTAGGGCGACGGGACGAGCGGCGCGGATCCTTATATGTGAACGCACTGTTCGCCACGGCCACTCCGTAACGATGATTGGTGAGTCGCACCGTCGTCCGGTGATTCTGCGAATCCAGCGCCACCCAGTTGGTCAGCTGCCAACCGCCGGGTGCATTGGCATTGCGGATGAATATCAGAGTGATGACACCGAATTCCGGCCTTTTGGGGTCACGCACTTCGATGCTCAGAGCATTGCTCGTGCTGTCCACGACCTTGCCGAATTTTGCAATGTCGCGGCTTGGATCAAGCAAAGCGCCCAGCGGCGAGTTTTTGATCGGCCAGCGTTGGACCTGGTTCACCTCGTAATCCACCAGCGTCAGCGACTTGCCGTTGGACACGACCAGCAGCGGAACGCCTTCCTGATACTGGAAACGAATCTTGCCGGGGTTCTTGAGCGTCATAACGCCCTTGATCGCCTGCCCCTGACGGTCGGTCTGGACGAAATCCGCCTTCATCGTTGTAATTGCGCGTAACGCTTTTGCGGCTGTATCGAGCTGGGATTGCTGCTGCGCGGCTACAGGCAAAGCGGGGGCAAGCGCCAGAACGGGTGTTGCAACGGCAAACGCGCCGGCAAGTGCGGCGCGCAGCGGTTTACGGGTGATGTGTTTCACGAGTGTCATGCTCTGCCTGATAGCGTCAGAGCATTGAACAGTCACTGAACTATTGCGGTTCCCGCCGTTCAGCTTTCCTGTTCAGGGTCGCCAGACCAATTACTTGATCTTGGCTTCCTTGAATTCGACATGCTTGCGCACAACCGGATCATACTTACGGAAAGACATCTTTTCGGTGATGTTCCGCGGGTTCTTTTTGGTTGTGTAATAGAAGCCGGTGTCTGCAGTCGAGACGAGCTTGATCTTCACGGTTGCTGGCTTCGCCATGACATATCCTAAAATTCTGAAGGGCCGAATCGGGCCGAAAAACAACAGGCGACGTAAGCACGCCGCCCTTCAAGGCGCGGCAAATGGCTTCACCGCGGGGAAAAGTCAAGCTTTTACCGGCCTGCTACCAATCGACTTTGCCGCGATTGGCCTTTACCGCGCCGCGATTTTTCTTCGCCTTGATCCGCTTTTCCTTGCCGAGACGGTTTACGCGCACTTTTTTGCGCGCCTTGGGCTGTTTCTGCGCTTCTTCCAGCATGGCCGTCAGGCGTTGGCGCGCATCATCGCGATTCGCCTCCTGCGTGCGGTAATTGCGCGCCGTAAGGACAATCTCGCCTTTGGCTGTCATCCGGCTGCCGGCAAGAACTTTCAAGCGATTGAAAACAGGTGGACTGAGACGAAGGGCAAAGACATCGAGGCGCAGCTGAACGGCGGTCGCGACCTTGTTGACATTCTGCCCGCCGGGCCCGGAACTGGCGATGAAGCTTTCTTGCGCTATCGCCAGAGCACGGGAGACCAGATCATCCATCTGTGAAGCCGAGCGCGACAAAGTCCGCCGGAAGCGGTGCGCTGGCCTCGATCGTGGGCTTGTTGTCGCGCGGGATCGCAATGGATGCGGCATGCAACATGGTGCGGCGGGCTGCTTTGCCCTGCCCTTGCTTGGGCCCGTAAACCGGATCGCCCAGCAAAGGCACGCCAAGGCCCGAGGCTGCGTGAACGCGGATCTGGTGCGTGCGCCCGGTTTCGGGACGGAATTCGACCAGCGTGTAGCCTTCCTTCACCGCCAGCTTGCGCCAGTGGGTTATAGAAGGCTTACCTTTCTTGGCGGGGATCATGCTCCAGCCTTTTTCCGCGCTGCTGATTTTGGTCAACGCCAGATCAATGGTGCCTTCATCCTTGTCAATTTCGCCAGCAAGAATACCGAGATAGCGTTTCTCCACCAGACGGTCCTCGAACGCCTTGGCAAAACGTTTCAGGGATTTGGGGTTGCGAGCCAGAAGCAGGCAGCCCGACGTATCCGTGTCGAGCCGGTGAACCGCAACGGGCGGCCGCTGGAAACCCAGTTTCAACTCGTCATACAGATCGGTCAGCGCGGGGCCGCCTTTGCGCGGAGTGTCGATGGACAAGCCGCCGGGCTTGTTCACGACCAGTGCTTCACCGTCTTCGTACACTATCGGAATGGAGGTCATAGTTTCAGCTTCCCTGCAACAAGCCCGCGCACGGCATTGCCGCAAAGAAAGCCGTTTTCTAGATCATCGAGCGTAAGTTCCGCTTCACGCGCTTTGCCGCTTTCGATAAGCGACCGGCGTTGTATTCCGGGTAGCAGCCCCAGCGAAAGCGGCGGTGTGAGCAGCATTCCGTCTCGCTCAACGAAAATGCTGGTCCACGTGCCTTCGGTGATCAAACCGTCATCGCGCACAAAGATTGCTTCGTGCGCGCCTTCGTCCGATGCGACTTGGCGAGCATCCTCGTAAAAACCGCGATCGCTTGTCTTGTGCCGCAAACGCCAATCGCCCGCATCGACCGGCAAGGGCAAGGCGATGCATTCCAGCGGCGAATCAATGGCTTCCGGCAAGTCGCTTGCTTCCAGAGAAATGGCACCGCTGCGCGCATTAAGCAGACGGACCTTGCTTGTCCGCTCAAGCTCGAAGCACAGCGCATGGATCTGGTTGCGGGCGGCATGGCGGTCGAAGGAGAAACCCAGTTCAGCAGCGCTCGCCTTCATCCGTTCCAGGTGAAGCTCCAGAAGCTCGATGCCGTGTTCCGGATCGAAGCGCATAGTTTCGATCAGGTCGAATGCAGCGGCGCGGTGATCGGGTGATGATTGGCGGGCGAACCCGCCCTTGATGATGCTCTCGCGCCATTCGGTCATCGCATCACTATCGGCCACGATAGCGGAACCGACTCCCAACACGGCGTCGCCCTGATTGTTTTCAATCGGTGTCAGCCGCAATGTCCGGATTGCGACATTGAATGCCGCATCGCCATTGGCTGCAATCCGCCCGATCGCGCCGCAATAGGGGCCGCGTGCATCGCGCTCCGTTTCAGAAATCAGCTCCATGGCGCGGATCTTCGGAGCACCTGTGATCGAACCACACGGGAAAATGGCGCGGATCAGATCGGCCGCGCTCTTGTTAGCTTGCAAGGTCGCATGGACGGTTGTGACCATCTGGTGGACTGTCGGATAGGATTCGACCGCGAATGGCGCATCGACACGAACCGATCCCGCTTCGGCCACACGCGATAGATCGTTGCGCATCAGATCGACGATCATCAGGTTCTCGGCCTTGTCTTTGACCGAGTTTGCAAGCTCTTCAGCCAGCTTTTTGTCTTCTTCTGGGTCCCGTCCACGCGGGCGCGTGCCCTTCATCGGTTTGACCTTCGCCGACCCGTTTTGCAGCGAGACAAACAGCTCCGGCGAAAGGCTCAGGAGCCAATGCGCTCCGTCAAATATCATCCCGCCATAACCGGCTTTTGCGGCGGGTCTCAAAGCTTTGTAGAGCCCGGCCGGATCACCACGATACGAGCCAGCCAGCGGGAAGGTTAGATTGGCCTGATAGATGTCGCCATCGCGGATTGCGTCCTGCAACCGGTCGAAAACTGCACGATATCCGCCGGGCGAAAGCTGCGGGTCCAGCGGGCCAACCCAGCCTTCGCCCTCCGCGTTTTCTGACAGCCAAGCGTCAACTTCCGCTGCCGCTAAAGTGCGTTCGCTTTCGAACAGGCCAAGCCAGACCAGCGGCCCACTCGCACCAGTCCGCGCATCAGCCAGAGGCACCAGGCGCGGTTCCAGCGCCAAGCCTGCCTCATAGGCAATGAACCCCGCAAGATGTCCGCCCGTTTCGCGCCGTGCCGTGTCGGCAGCATCCAGCACCGCGGCGACTTCGGCGGCGCGGTGCGCGACGAAAAGCTGTGAGGGCGCTTCGAACAGATGCGCGTCAGCCTGCCCGCCTTCACGCGCATCATCGAGCAGGACAAAGGGTTGCCGGTCGGCCATGCCAGCAGCCTTAGCCTGTGTTACGCGCAAGTCGAGATACTTGCTCGATTTTGCATCATTTGACCTCGCGGCCTTGACCGCGCCTGCACCCCTGCGCCAGAGCTTCCCGCAAAGACATATTGGAGACGCTATCACATGGGTTCGATTTTTCTGGGACTGGGCGGCAACGGCGAAAATCAGGCACTCGATCTGGGGCGCGCAAACCGCCACGGACTGATCGCAGGTGCGACCGGCACGGGTAAAACCGTGACGCTTCAGGGCATGGCGGAAAGCTTCTCTGCCAATGGTGTACCGGTATTTGTTGCTGATGTGAAAGGCGATTTGTCGGGTATCGCGATGGCTGGTTCAGCCGATTTCAAACATGCGGACAAGCTGGAAGGTCGTGCCAAGGAACTGGGCATGGACGATTACAGCTATTCCGATAATCCAGCGATCTTCTGGGACCTGTATGGCGAACAGGGCCACCCGATCCGGACTACGATCAGCGAGATGGGACCTTTGCTGCTTGCCCGCCTGCTGGATCTGAACGACACGCAGGAAGGCGTCTTGCAGATCATTTTCCGCTACGCCGATGACAATGGCCTGCTGCTGCTCAATTTTGCGGATTTGCAGTCGTTACTGATGTATGCCTCGCAGAACGCGCAGGAAATGTCCTCCAAATACGGCAATGTCAGCAAACAAAGCGTCGGCGCGATCCAGCGCCAATTGCTCAGCTTTGAAAGCCAGGGCGCCGACCAGTTCTTTGGCGAACCCGCCCTCGAAATCGACGATTTTCTGAAAGTGGACGAGAACGGCCGAGGATATATCAATGTGCTGGCCGCCGATAAGCTGATGCGCAGCCCGAAGCTGTACGCGACATTCCTGCTTTGGTTGCTGGCCGAACTGTTCGAGACGCTGCCCGAAGTGGGTGATCCGGAAAAACCTAAACTAGTGTTCTTCTTCGATGAAGCGCATTTGCTGTTCGATGATGCGCCCAAAGCTTTGGAAGACAAGATCGAACAGGTTGTTCGCCTGATAAGATCGAAGGGTGTCGGTGTATTTTTCGTCACCCAGAATCCGATCGACATTCCTGAAGAAGTCGCCGGACAGCTGGGCAACCGCGTTCAACATGCGCTGCGCGCTTTCACGCCTCGCGACAAGAAAGCGATCAAGGCGGCGGCAGATACGTTCCGTATCAATGAAGAATTGGATGTCGAGGAGGCAATCACCGAGCTGAAAGTGGGTGAAGCGCTGGTCTCTACCTTGATGGACGACGGCGCGCCCTCCGTCGTGCAGCGTACGCTGATCAAGCCGCCGCGTTCGCGCCTTGGTCCCGTGACCAAGAAAGAACGTGCGATCATCCAGTCGATCAGCCCTGTCGATGGCAAATATGACGAGGAGGTCGACCGCGAAAGCGCCGAAGAGGTACTTCTGGCCAAAGCCAGTGACGCAGCCGAAACCGCCAAAGAGGTTGAAGAAAAGGGCGAGGAAGAGGTTCGCAAGCGTCCGCGCAAAACCAAGTCGATCTGGGAGAAGGCCTGGAGCCGCGGCGCAAAAGTTGCCGCCGGTTCCGCCGCCGGTGCTGCGGCTGCTGCCGTGCTCGGCAAGAAGTCGCGCGCCAATCCCATGAAATCGGGCGTCACATCGGCAGCAGGTTCGCTGGCAACCGATTTGGCCGGACCGTTGGCGGGGCGCTTTGTGCGCAATCTGATTGGCGGGCTGATGCGTTAGATGGGTAATCGCTAGCGAACTGTGATAGCATCACGGCACAACAACAAAAAACAAGTATGGTCGCGCTCTGAGTATCTCGGGAGGGCTATGTAATGGACCATGTTTTTGTCGGTTTGCCGGATGACTATTCGAAGACGTATTTGTATGAGCGACATCTCAGTTCCACGGGAAAGCTGATCACGGTCAAGCAGGTCCTGTGGGGCGATTTTCTCTATGTCGATGACGCGCATCCTTATGATGCGAATTCGGAATGGACGATGATCGTCTGGCATCCGAACAATCCGGAAAAACGCCGCGAATACCGGGTCAAGACAGCCCATGTTGCGCGCAAACGCCCCTTGGAAATTATCTTTGTTGATGTCGGTCAGGGCGATGGATCAATCCTGATCACGCCAGAGCGGGACGAGAACGAGCGGATCATTGTGATCGATGCGGGCGAGAAAGATCACATGCTGGAATTTCTCGGCAAGCGTTTCGGGGGCTATCGCAAGGGGTTGGTCTTCCATGCCGCCGTGATCACGCATCCGGACAAGGACCACTATCTCGGGTTCGAGCGCATTTTTTCACACCCGCTCGTCCATTTCGAGAATATCTATCACAATGGTCTGGTCGAACGTCCGGAAATGAGCGGATTCGCACAGCTTGGCGCGATGGAAGCGGACCCCGTAAACGGAACCCAATATCTGGTGGACCTCGCCACCAATCACGCATCTATTGAGCGGATTTACGGCGCTCCGGTCGTGATTCCCGAAGGCAGAAACGAAAAACTGTTTCCGCAAGTCATTCGGGGTGCTCTCGATAATGGCAGCTTCACGCGAACGGACGGAACGCAGGGCTCGGTCCAATTCAGCATGCTTTCCACAAAGCATGGCGAGATTGACGCTGACGGGAACAGCTGGATGCCCGAATTCGGACCGGATAGCGGCCGGGACTACACCATCCAGATTCTTGGCCCGGTGGTCGAACCCGATGATCAGGGCAATCCGCGTCTGCGCAAGATTTCCGCCTATGGCAAAACCAAAAACGGCCATTCTGTTCTGTTGCGGCTTACTTATGGCAGTTTCCGCATATTGTTCGGCGGCGATCTGAATGAGCCGGCAGAGAAATTTCTGCTGAAGCACTATTCGGGTTTTTCCCGCTGGCCGCGCAAACAGGAAGATCGCGACGCGATGGTCGCAGCAGCAAATGATGTGTTCGAATCGGACGTAATGAAGGTCTGCCACCACGGCGCGGCGGATGTGACTGACGAGTTTCTCGCGGCGGTCAATCCGGCCGCCTTTGTGATTTCGTCGGGCGATGCTGAAGGCCATGTCCATCCGCGCCCCGATTTGCTGGGCCGATTGGGCCGTATGGGCCGCGGCGATTCGCCGGTGTTGCTGTCGACGGAACTGCAACGCTCCACGCGCGAAAAGGAAGACGAAAAGCTCGTCACCAAGCTGAAGGATGATATCGCCAAACAGCTGTCCAGCGTCACCGAAACGCGCAGCAAACGGATAGAGGATGCCATCGGCATTTTGGGTGGCAGCAATGTGCTCGTCGACGGTGCGATCTATGTGAAGACCGACGGACAACGGTTGATCGCCGCATTCCGCACGGAAACCGGTAGCGAGAAGAAAAAGTGGTTCTACTTCGCGTATGAAATGAAGGATGGTGAACTGGTTCTCGCGAAGAACTAGACGGCGGTCAGGACATGGTTTTCAAAGGTCAGTCTGGGGGATGAGCTCAGGTCCAGCAATTCGACACCGCCTATCTGCACCAGCAATTTGTCGCATTCGCGTTTGTCCGGATCTTCCAGCGAAGCGTAGAAGTCGAGCGCACGTTGAAGCATCCACAGACTGAAAGGCACCGCAATGCGTTGGCCAGTCACACCTTCGACGGTGAAGTCCGCCATACCCACGGCGCGGGGCAATTCTGTGTCGGGATTTTCCGCCAACCAATCACCCAACATAGAAGATACGCGTTCAAGATAAGGCAGCTGTTCGTCCATCATGCGTCGCAGGATCGGAAGCAGCGTTCCGGGAATGTCATCATCCGGCAGAAACGTGCCCGATAGAGGTTTCTCGACCTCAACCATCCGGCGCACCCAGGCGGCGACTTGCGGGGCCAGCCGTTCCATAATCTTGCCCGATTCCGGATCGCGGTAATTATGCGCGTAAAGCGGTCCAATCAGGCCATAGTCGCCAATCGACGGACGCGAGCCGAACAGGAAATCGTGCTCGCTGAAATGCGCATTGAGGTCTGCCAGCAGAGTTTCATAGCTTTGCTCGATGGCAGGGATGGTCGCTTCGGAAATTCCCAGCATGGGTACGAAGCCGCGAAACCGCTGACCGGCTTTCTTGCCGACTTCGTATTGCTCATCTGGTGTTGCATCGGGAGCTGCAGTTTTGCCGAATTCCCCGTAAACCCACTCCTCATTATAGTTCCAGCGGTAATGCATTGCCGGAATTACCAGCCATTCGTCACCGAATGTTTCCAGCAACAGCGCTGCCAGCCGCTGGCGCGGCGTATCCGGATATATCGAAGGCCCACCCTCTGACTGTTCGAAATGGTCGATAATCCTTGTGGTGTCCTGCAGGATCGAGCCATCTGCCGTCTGCACCACAGGGATGACCGAGCGACCGACATTCGGGATAATCACCTCACGATGGATATCGGGTGTCGCCAGCACTTCGCGATAGTCGATATTTTTCCAGTCGAGATAAGCTCGCGCTTTGCCTGAATAAAGGGAGAGCGGCGCGCCGTAGAGGATGTGGGTCAATGGTTCGTCCTTGCGTTTACATAACTGCTAACAGGCAGATCACGTATCGCCTAACGGTATGCGGATTTCGGCGCGCAATCCGCCCTTATCGCGATTGGACAGCACCAGTACTCCGCCATGCTGTTCGGCAATGGCACGAGCTAAAGTAAGACCCAGTCCGGCGCCGCCGGTCTGACGATTGCGCGATGTTTCGCCCCGGCGGAACGGTTCGGTGATCCCGGCAAGCGCCGCCTCGGGGATGCCGGGGCCGTTGTCATCGACGCGGAGAATTGCGGTCCGGTTTTCCTGCAGCAAAGCAATCTCTGCGGTACCGGCATAGCGCAAGGCGTTATCGATGAGATTGCGCAATCCGCGTTTGAGCCATGTGACATGGACCGGCGTGATCAGACGCGTTGTTTCGTTACATGCAACCGGCTTTTCCATATCCTCGAACTCTTCGACGACCGATGCCACCAACGCGGATAGTTCTGCCTTTTCGGGCGGTTCGCTGCCGCGCCCGACCCGGGCCAGCGAGAGGATATCGTCCAGCGAGCGCGTAATATCTTCGATAGAGGCCGCCATTTTGGCGCGCTCCTGTTCGTCATCGACGCTTTCGATCCGTACGCGCAGTGCGGCTAGCGGTGTCTTGAGATCATGACCTATGGCGCCCAGCATCACGTCTTTCTCGTCGAGCAACGATGCAATCCTGCCTTCCATAGCATTATGCGCGTCGATCAGCTTGCGGACATCGTCCGGTCCTTCGGGAGCGATCGGCGGTAAAGCATTTACAGAGTGGCCGAATTTCTCGGTCCGGTCGGTCAATGCGGCAAGCGGGCGTGTTATCCGGCGCAGGAGCAAGAAGTGCAGGCCGACCAGCAGCAGATAGATCAACAGGGTTTGCAGAA
>JAHDDJ010000560.1 GCA_020629385.1 Erythrobacter sp. | reverse complement strand
CGAAATCGACGCAGTCATGTTCGACATACATATCGACTTCTTCAAAGCTGCCTTCATCAAGCAGCACGTCGAGCCGTTCGCGCGCGGTCAGCTTGCCCTTGGCATGCTGCGCGTCAATCCGCTTCTGGCCGCCGCCCATACGGGCTGCTGCGCGGCGCTTTTCCATTTCGGCGATATTGGCTGACATCTAGGCCCCTGAGCTTGCAAATTTGGTGTCAAAAGCGCGTGGCACAAAGCGCAGCATTTCGTCAATTGCAGAGCGACTTATGATTCTGCCTTCATTCGGGATCATCCTCGCGGTACTCCAGAATATCGCCTGGCTGGCAATCCAGTTCCTTACAAATGGCGTCCAGCGTCCGGTAACGAATGCCCTGCACCTTGCCCGTCTTGAGCAGAGAAAGGTTGGTGTTGGAAATACCAATACGGTCGGCCAGCTCTTTCAAGCTGACCTTCCGTTTTGCCATCATCACGTCGAGATTGGTGATTATCGCCATCAGACAACACTTTCGCTATCTTCGCGGTATTGCTGGCCTGATCGAAATGCACCGGCCGTAATAAACGCTATCAGGGCAAGGAGCATGGGAACAATCGGCGGCGTATATTCCATCCAGATGTTTTCAAACCCCTTCACATTCCAACTAATTGACGGATGGATCATGCGGTTGCCGTCGAGGACCTCAGGCAAAGCCTCAAGGATCGCATATTGAGTCATAAACGTGATCGAGATTGACAACACGCTGCTGAGCACAAGGAGCTTTCCGATCATCCGCAGCGACGCGACATTCGTATCGTTGAAGACTTCGCCTTCACCAATCCGGACAAGCAGTCCACGCAACTGCCAGAAAATCCCCGCCAGCAGCCCGAGCCCGATAAGGCGACCCATCAAACGCGCAGCACGCAACCATGTGTGGTCATCGACCCGTATGCTGCCTTGCTGCAACTGCCACCAGGCCTTGCCGCCTTGCGTGGCGTCTAGCGCGTGCATGATGATATTTTCGCTAGAGGCGGGATAGCTCACCATATGAAACTTGCC
>JAHDDJ010000559.1 GCA_020629385.1 Erythrobacter sp. | reverse complement strand
GAGGAAATCAGCTACACCCGCGTGCTCAATGATAATCTGAAAGTTATGGATGCCACCGCCGTTGCGCTGTGCCGCGAAAACTCCATCCCCATCGTGGTCTTCTCGATCCGCGAGGATGGTAATGTGGTCAAGGTGATCGGCGGCGAAGGCACCAAGACAATTGTAAGAGAGCCAAAGGAAGAGGAAGCCTGACCATGGCGAAGTATGATAAGGCCGATATCGAACGGCGGATGAGCGGCGCGGTTGATGCGCTGAAGAGCGACCTTTCGGGTCTGCGTACTGGACGTGCGAACACCAGCCTGCTCGATCCGGTGATGTGCGAAGTCTATGGCGCGATGATGCCGCTTAACCAGGTGGCGACCGTTTCCGCGCCCGAACCGCGCATGCTCAGCGTGCAGGTGTGGGACAAGGCCAATCTGATCGCGGTGGAGAAGGGCATTGCCCATGCCAATCTCGGCCTCAACCCGATGATTGACGGTCAGACCCTGCGCCTCCCGATGCCCGATCTGACCGAGGAACGCCGTAAAGAGCTGGCCAAGCTGGCGGGGCAATATGGCGAGAAAGCCAAGATCGCGATCCGCAATGTGCGCCGCGACGGCATGGAATCGCTCAAGGAAGACGAGAAGAAGAAAGAAATCTCCGAAGACGACCGCAAGCGGATGGAAGACGAGGTCCAGAAGCTCACCGACAAATACACGGGTGAATGCGACAGTGCCGCAGAGGCCAAAGAAAAAGAAATCATGACCCAGTGAGGCTGTCGCTCGGGGGATTTCGAAAATGACTGAGGAAAGCCAGCGCGCCAGACACGTCGCCATCATCATGGATGGCAATGGCCGCTGGGCGAAGCGCAAGATGCTGCCGCGTGCGATGGGGCACAAGCAGGGCGTCGAGGCGGTGCGCAAGCTGGTGCGCGCGGTCGAGGGTATGGGGATCGAATGCCTCACCCTTTACGCGTTTAGCTCCGAAAACTGGAAGCGGCCCGATGAAGAGGTCGATGATCTGATGAATTTGATGCGCAAGTTCATCAAATCGGA
>JAHDDJ010000558.1 GCA_020629385.1 Erythrobacter sp. | reverse complement strand
GGTATCTTCAATTCCTATTACTGGATTGATCCGACTGCCGGAATTGCTGGCGTATTCATCAGCCAGCTTTCCCCGTTCGGCGATCCGGGCGCGCTGGAGGCTTTCGAGGTGCTGGAGCAAATGGCATACGCCTGATAATCCTGACCTGCGTCGCTTTTCTGCAATGCGCCGCGCTGCTTGTGTGATCAAAGTCACGGATCAGCGCAGTCGTGTGAGGCAAGATGATGCCTCTTCAACAGGAAAGGATCGAGAACAATGGCAAGCAGTTGGCAGAAAAGTCTCGCAAATCTGGGTTATACGCCCATCAGATTGCCGAGCGCAGATTTCGATGTGTTCACACTGGTTTATGAACATGATGGCCGCCGGGGTCATGACAACGCATTCAACGCTTTGACCAACGGCGCGACCGGCACCGTTCCGGACGTCAGCCGCGATCTGGCAACAGCCAATGCAGCAGGCTCGGCAAAACGCAGCTTTAACGTATCAATCGGCCTCAGCATCCTGCAAGGGCTGCTTTCTGCCTTGGGCGGTGCAACACTGGGGCTGAGCCTGGGCTTCAAAAACGCCAGCGAGGTGACATTCTCGTATTCCGAT
Organism: Erythrobacter sp.; assembly: GCA_020629385.1. GTDB lineage: Bacteria > Pseudomonadota > Alphaproteobacteria > Sphingomonadales > Sphingomonadaceae > Pontixanthobacter. Next base: position 440 of record JAHDDJ010000558.1, on the reverse strand, counting down.
GTGACCAAGGATGTTGTCTCTTCAGTCGAACTGGAAATGTTTCTGCGCACAGCCAAGGCGCCAACCAGCGGGCTTCTGGAGGGCTGGCTGGATGACAATTTGTGGATCATCACTTCCGTTCTGAAATCCAAGAAAATCGTCGTAAGCGCGAAGGATTCCAACGGGCAGGATCTTGAACTCGACGTGCCGGTGCTGAAAGATGCGGTAGGCGGAAAGCTTACAGTTGGACGCTCCGCATCAAGCAGCACGGATATCGTTTTCGAAGGCGACACACCGCTGCCCTTTGCCGCGCAACTCTTCAAAGTCCGCAAGTACAAGGGCGACAATCCGCCGAGCATGACATTGCGCGAAACCAAGGCTGGCGGCGTTGTCGTGAAATCGATGACCAGCCTCACAGTCGAGGATATGCAGTCGACCGATGATGTGCCGCTGATCTTGCC
>JAHDDJ010000114.1:2849-6315 GCA_020629385.1 Erythrobacter sp. | reverse complement strand
TGCTGAAGTTATCCAGCGGTACGGCTGACGGAAAAGAGCAAATCGTGGGGCTGGTCTACCCCTCTGACTTCATCGGGCGCCCGTTTGGTGCGACTACTCCGTACGGCGTGGAGGCATTGACCGAATCCCGCGTCTGTATCTTTCAGCGTTCCGATTTTGACGCTTTCGCAAAAGATCACCCTAGGCTCGAACACAAGCTGCTCGAGCGCACTCTAAGCGAGCTCGATAGAACGCGGCGCTGGATGCTCTTGTTGGGCCGGATGGATGCGGAACAGAAACTCGCAAGCTTTCTGCTGGAAGCATTTGATCGTTCTGCGATGGCAAACGGCTGCCATGCGCCAGAGGGCGACAACCAAACCTTTGAACTGCCTATCGGGCGCCAGCAAATTGCCGACGTACTGGGACTGACGATCGAAACAGTCAGCCGCCACTTCACGCGTTTGAAGAAAGAAGGAATTCTCGGCCTTCCCTCGCGGCGCGAAGTGACGATTCTGGACCGCGCCGCATTAGAAGCGCGGGCTGGATAGCTCAGAAACGATAGGCCAGACCGGCGCTGATCACCCATGGATCCAGCTTGTGAGTCGTTTCGATGACAGGTGTTCCTGCGACAAACCAGGTCGCGTCCGTATCCACGAAATAGCGTTTGGCATCGAGGCTGAATGACAAGCCATCGTCATTGACCGGCACATCGACACCCGCTTGCAAAGCGAAACCGAATTCATTCGATAGATCGAAGTCATCAACACCAAGCGGAATGGTCGCAGCGCCGGGATCTTCATCGAAGAAAATGAAATAGGTCGGTCCGGCACCGACATAGGGCTTGATGCCGCCATCGGTGTTGAAGTGATATTTCAAGGTGAAGGTCGCCGGAATCAGCCGCGCATCGGAGACAAGTTCTGCACCCGGCAAGCCGGTCACACCATCGACATCATGCTGGGTTACGCAGCAGATTGTCTCGATCGAAACATTGTCATTGAAGAAATATTCGATCGCGACTGTGGGCACAACATTATCGTTTGCCTCTGTCTGTGTGTTTGCAGGCAAGCCGACCAGATCAGTGTGGACATCGGTGATCTCGCCATCAGGCAACACAGCTGTACCCAGCAATTTGACTTGAAGCGGACCTTTGTCATCATCTTGAGCAAAAGCAGGAGCGCCGAAAGAAGTGGCAAGCGCCAGCGCGGCGCAAGCTGTAAACATACGCATTGATTCAAACTCCGCATCATAGTGGCCGCCTCTTGCAGCCCAGGATTTTTACGATGCCATTCCCGCTTAAGCGCGCGATTCCCCGCCAACATTGATCCAGCGCAAATTTCCCGAAATTCCCGATTTTGCCAAAGTGCGGAACGGTTTTTGACATGGATCAATGTTTGTTGCGCCCGACTCGGCCAGAGGCATTTCATCAGATTGCTTCAACGGGAAGGGAAGCTCATGGAAAATGTCCTCGCGCGGACGGGTTTGCTCTATGCATTGCTCGTCCTTGTAGTGTTGGCGATTGCCGCTGCGGCAGATCAGGCCTTCGCGCTCCAGATGACCATTGTGGCCGTCGCATTGTGCACTGCCATCTGGTTCACGAGCCGAAGTGCCGATTTTGATGCGATTGCCAAGGGTATCCTGAAGATGCCCGATGCCGAAACGCGCTATGACGACGATCCGGTTCGCTGGGGCGTGATCGCAACCTTGTTCTGGGGTTTTGCCGGTCTCGCAGCCGGGCTGTTTATCGCATTACAGCTGGCATACCCGGTCCTGAATATCGAGCCTTATCTCAACTTCGGGCGCGTGCGGCCTCTCCATACATCTGCTGTCATCTTTGCCTTCGGAGGCAATGCGCTGATCGCGACCTCCTTCTATGTCGTGCAGCGTACTTGTAGGGCGAGGCTCGCCTTCCCGAGCCTCGCCCGCTTTGTCTTCTGGGGCTACCAATTGTTCATTGTCCTGGCGGCAACCGGCTATCTGCTGGGTGTCACCCAAGGCAAAGAATATGCCGAACCCGAATGGTATGTGGACTGGTGGCTGACCGCCGTGTGGGTCTGCTATCTGGTGGTGTTCGTTGCGACTATCATCAAGCGCAAGGAACCGCATATCTATGTCGCCAACTGGTTCTTCCTCGCCTTCATTCTGACTGTGGCCATGCTCCATGTCGTCAACAATCTCGACATGCCATACAGCCTCGTCGGATCAACCAGCTATCCGGTGTTTGGCGGGGTCCAGGGCGCATTGGTCCAGTGGTGGTATGGCCACAATGCGGTCGGCTTCTTCCTGACCGCAGGCTTTCTGGCGATGATGTATTACTTCGTGCCGAAGCAAGCTGAACGCCCGGTCTATTCCTACCGACTGTCGATCATCCACTTCTGGTCGCTGATCTTCCTCTATATCTGGGCTGGTCCGCACCATTTGCACTACACCGCTTTGCCCGACTGGGCGCAGACACTGGGTATGGTGTTCTCCGTGATCCTGTGGATGCCCAGCTGGGGCGGCATGATCAACGGCCTGATGACGCTGAACGGCGCATGGGACAAAATCCGCACCGATCCGATCATCCGGATGATGGTGATGGCGCTCGCATTCTACGGCATGAGCACCTTTGAAGGCCCGATGATGTCGATCAAGGCAGTCAACAGCCTGTCGCATTATACAGACTGGACCATCGGCCATGTTCACTCGGGCGCGCTGGGCTGGAACGGGTTGATTACGTTTGCCTGTGTCTACTACCTCGTCCCGCGCCTGTGGGGCCGCGAAAAGCTCTACAGCCTGCGCATGGTCAACTGGCATCTGTGGCTCGCCTCCATCGGCATCGTTCTATACGCTGCCAGCATGTGGGTGGCGGGTGTTACCCAGGGCCTGATGTGGCGCGAATATGGTGCCGACGGGTTCCTGGTGAACAGCTTTGTCGACACCGTTTCCGCGATCCATCCGATGTATGTGATCCGGGCGCTGGGCGGTCTGCTCTATCTCGGCGGCTTCGTCATCATGATCTACAATGTGTGGGCCACGATTGCCGGTAAAACCCGCGAGGAAGGCATGCTCACCCATACTCCATACGATGCCGAGGCTGATCGTCCGGCAATCCCCGCAGCTGCGAATTGAAAGGCCCGAACATGACTGAATCTGTCACAAATACACCGGGCGTTGAAGAACCGGCCAAAGGCCACAAGCGCCTTGAACGCAACGTCACCCTTCTGGCAGCGGCGGCCTTTGCCACTGTCACGATCGGCGGCATTGTGGAGATTGCCCCGCTGTTCTGGATCGATAATACGATCGAGAAGGTCGAAGGCATGCGGCCCTATACCCCGCTCGAACAGGCAGGACGCGACATCTATGTCCGCGAGGGGTGCTACACCTGTCACAGCCAGATGATCCGTCCGTTCCGCGACGAGGTGGAGCGCTATGGCCATTACAGCCTGGCTGCGGAAAGCATGTATGACCGCCCATTCCAGTGGGGGTCCAAACGGACCGGCCCTGATCT
>JAHDDJ010000114.1:0-2749 GCA_020629385.1 Erythrobacter sp. | reverse complement strand
AAACCCGCTGCACGTCTTTCGGCGCTACGGATGATGGGCATTCCCTATACCGATGCCGATATCGAAAATGCCGAAAGCGATCTGGCGGCACAAGCCAATCCCGATCTGTCGGCGGGCGATCTGCAAGAACGCTATCCGAAGACGCAAATCCGCGATTTTGACGGGAACCCCGACCAGATCACCGAGATGGATGCGCTTGTCGCTTACCTCCAGATGCTCGGCACGCTGGTCGATGTAAACGACGCCGCAGCGCAGGAAGAACTCGCCACGGAGACAGGCCGATGACTGACCACTCCACATACGAGTTTTTGCGCCAGATGGCCGATAGCTGGGGCTTGCTGGCCATGCTGATCAGCTTCCTCATCCTCGCGCTTTGGCCCTTCAGGCCCGGCGCTCAGGAACGCAACGAACAGGCGGCAAACGCGATTTTCGAGGATCAGAACGATGGCGAATGATCACAACACCAACAACCGCGTTGACGAAGCAACCGGTACCGAATTTGTCGGTCATGAATGGGACGGCATCCAGGAACTGGATACGCCAATGCCACGCTGGTGGGTGTGGACTTTCTACGCGACCATCATCTGGGGCATCGTCTATGTCATCCTCTATCCGGCCTGGCCGATGGTGGAGAAAGCGACCGACGGCGTGCTGGGTTGGTCAAGCCGCGGACAACTGGCCGCAGAAGTCCGCGCCGAAGAAACCCGCCGTGCGCCAATCCTTGCCGCGATAGATAGCGTTCCGATCGAAGAGCTTCCGCTTGATGAAACACGCATGCGTAACGCGATTTCAGGCGGTGCAGCGGCATTCAAGGTCAACTGCGTCCAGTGCCATGGCGCTGGTGCCGCAGGGAGCCAAGGCTATCCCAACCTCAACGATGATGACTGGATCTGGGGCGGTAATCTGAAAGACATAGAACAGACGCTGATTCACGGCATCCGCTGGGATGGCTCTGACGAAACCCGCACCAGTTTCATGCCGGCTTTTGGTCGCGACGGTATTCTGACGCGGGATCAGATTTCAGATGTTACGTCCTATGTGCTGACCCTTTCGGGTCGTGAAAATGTCAGCGCAGCAAGCCAGCGCGGAGCCGTGACTTACGACGCACAATGCGCGTTTTGTCACCAACCGGCTGGCACAGGAAATCGGGAACTGGGGGCACCCAATCTAACCGACGAAATCTGGCTTTATGGCGACAGCCGCGCCCAGATCGAACAGCAGATCTATCAATCCTCGCACGGTGTCATGCCGGGTTGGAAAGATCGTCTGGATCCTGTGACGATCAAGATGCTCGCAGCCTATGTCCACTCACGTGGCGGTGGTGAGGATTTTGTTGAGGCTGCGGAAGACCCCGAGGTCGAGGCAGATGAGCAACCCTAACGCCATCGACTGGACCAATCCGAACGGAGGCGGGCCGCTTTACGAAAAGCGTAAAGCAGTCCACCCCCAGCGGATCGACGGGCCGTTCCGGCGCTTCAAATGGCTGGTGATGCTGATCACGCTCGGCATCTATTACATCACGCCATGGCTGCGCTGGGATCGTGGACCCTATGCGCCCGATCAGGCTGTTCTGGTCGATCTGGCCAATCGCCGGTTCTACATGTTCAGCATCGAAATCTGGCCGCACGAATTCTATTTCGTGGCCGGAATGCTCATCATGGCGGGTATCGGTCTGTTTCTGGTGACCACCGCTGTGGGACGCGCATGGTGCGGCTATAGCTGTCCGCAAACCGTGTGGACCGATCTGTTCCAGCATATAGACCGTTTCGTTGACGGTGACCGCAATGCACGGATGCGGCTCGACAAGGCGCCTTGGGGGCCCGGGAAGATTGCCAAGCGCAGCTTCAAATGGTCGATCTACCTGATTGTCAGCCTGCTGACGGGCGGCGCCTGGATATTGTACTTCGCCGACGCGCCAACGTTGATGCGGGACTTCTTCGCTGGCGATGCTGCCTTTGTTGCCTACGCGACTGTCGGCGTTCTGACAGCGACAACATTTGTGCTGGGCGGTTTTCTGCGCGAGCAGGTATGCATTTATATGTGCCCCTGGCCACGCATCCAGTCTGCAATGATCGACGAGAAGTCACTGATCGTCACCTATAAGGACTGGCGCGGAGAGAAGCGCGGAAGCGTCAAGAAAGCGGCCAAAAACCCGGGCGAATATGGCGACTGCATCGACTGCAATCAGTGCGTTGCGGTTTGCCCCACAGGTATAGACATTCGCGAAGGCCAGCAGATTGGCTGCATCACCTGTGCGCTATGCATTGATGCCTGCGACCGGGTGATGGCCGAAATTGGCCGCCCAAGAGGGTTGATCGACTACGCAACGCTCGAAGATTGCCAGCATGAGGCAACTGGCGGCGACACACGATCCGCGTGGAAGACTTTGCTGCGCCCCCGCCTGATGCTCTATTTCGGCATTTGGGGCGCGATTGGCATTGCTCTTCTGTTCGCACTCGGTACGCGTACTCACACCGAAATGACGGTCGAACATGACCGTAACCCGCCTTTCATGCTGATGAGCAATGGCGATGTCCGCAACGCCTACACAATGCGCATCCGCAATATGGAAAGCCGACCACGCGACATGCAGATCGCAATTGTCGGTCTGGAAGGTGCGGTGATGTGGAGCGATGATATTTCCCGCGACAACGCAGCCGAAACGCTGACCCGCCCGGTACCCGCGGACGAGACCCGGATTGTCCGCCTCTATATCGTCGCACCTCGCGGCACTGCCTCGCAAGATTTC
>JAHDDJ010000557.1 GCA_020629385.1 Erythrobacter sp. | reverse complement strand
TGCGCTTAACGATAGCATCCATCATCATCGGGCCGGGTAGGTAGGCATCGAGCTACGCATTTTAGGCACGCAATTGGTCGCTTGCGGGGTGCGCTGAGACAAATCTTCCGATCGGTGCAACAGAGATTATCGCGCACCAAAGACCTATCAAACGGTTATAGAAACCAAAATGACCTCTGATCATAATTTTGATCCAAAAGATCTTTGCCAAGACATGCCCCTCTCTCTCCGCCATCTCTAAATACTTTACGGCTTTTTCCTTGGTGTTCTCATCATCGCGAGAGCGCCAAAGGTTCATTGCCAAAGCATACATTGCAGGCGAATAGTATTCGTCCGATAGCTCTTCATAGATTTCAAGTGCTTCTGCATCGCGATCTTGAGCTTCAAGAAGCTTGCCTAACCGGAATGCTCCTTCGATCGACTCGCTTTCCTTGGAACGCAGCAGCCAATGTTCTGCTAACGGCCAATCTTTGGTTACGCCGTACAGCCCATCGGCATAAATCATACCAAGGTAAATCATCGCTAACCGCGAGCCTCTTTCGGCAAACTCTTTGAGATCCTCAATTGAGTTTTCTGGATCAGCCTTCGATCCTTCCAAGATGTCCCAGATCAAGTCGGGGTGCTCATCAACTTCCCATTCAAAAGCGAGCGCTTCGCCCATTTTCGTGGTCATATCGGCTCCTTCGTACGGGTGTTGCCAAGTTATTGGTAACTGTCTCTTATTGGCGAAACTATGGCAAGGTTGCGCCGAGTCCAAGCGACGAAGTTTTGCCACTCAGTCAGGGCAGATGGCCGAAATATCTTAAAAGTTAAAATGTCGACAAGGTGGTGCTGTGAATGGAAGTGATCGTGGATATTGTGTGGATTTAGGCGAGCTTTCGTAGTGACTTCACGCGCCACAATGTCCGCAGAGCAGGATTTAAGACCCTCGATTTCGATTTTCTCCGCTTTTTCGTGACATAGCCCCGGAGGATCTCGCCCTCGTGCCCCTTCACGCCGCTGCTTGGCCCCGGCACGCCGTAATCGTCATAGGTGTT
>JAHDDJ010000556.1 GCA_020629385.1 Erythrobacter sp. | reverse complement strand
GTGCTGACCATCGGCTTTGCCTATGAGTGGAAAAAGGGCGCGCTCGAGTGGGAGTAGGCGCCTTGCCGATCGCAGACTGAAAACAGGCCCGCAGACGCGGGCCTTTTTTATTGCTCACGCCAGCAGTGTTTGGTGATCACTGGCCCAGTAGGCCCCGGTGCACCCCGCGTCGGTCAAGGCCGTGCGCAGGGTATCGGTGACAAACAAGCCGTGATTGTACTCTTGCCGGGTAAAGAGCGCGGGGTAGCCGGTTGGTGGTTCGACAAAAGCGATCTTGCGAAACATGTAGCTTTTTTCGTCAGTCCAGGAGCGGTCCTTGATTTTGACGACAGATGCCGCCCAGTCGATTTCAACAGGCTCCTCGAGGATGTCGAGGGCGACAAAGTCTTCGTTGCGATTGGCTTGCGGGCGCGGGATGCCCGTTTCGTCAACCGCACCGCTGTCTGCCGTGTCATCCAGCATGACAAGCGGTATGACCCGATGCCTTGGCATTCCGAAGCTTTCAAAAATCCGATAGGCCCTCTTGCTCATGACAGTGTCGCCAAGATCGGTCACAGGAAAATCAAGCCCGCTGATAATCCCCAAATCCGCTTCCAGCAGAATAGGATCGGGCGTTTCAAAGGGCTCGGGTCGCGTCAATTTTATCGAACTGAATTTTGAACCCTCAAACGGAACATGCTGTGCGCTGTAGGTGGTATCCCGGGCGAGGGATGCATCGGGACGGAGCAGATGGAGCGGCATGAAGGGCCTATAAGTAGCAGAATATACGGTGTGAAACGCCACTGACGCTATGGCTGCCTTTAGGCTCTGTCAATCAGCATGAGGCTGACTTGTCGCGTTGACCCTCGGGCGGGGCTGGGATACACCGCCAATAGCCAAAAGGGCCGCGTTCAGGGGCCTGATTTCAGAGGGAGCGAATCCATGGGGATTGCGACGGGTTTGAATGATGCGGGGCCGGACCGTGAGGTTGCAACGCGCGCTTTGAACGATGAATTGCAAGACAAGGGATTCCTCGTCACGTCAACGGCAGACATCATCAA
>JAHDDJ010000555.1 GCA_020629385.1 Erythrobacter sp. | reverse complement strand
GTCCTTCGCATCCAGAGCGAGTGCCTTGCGCACAGCTTCTGGCCGGTTTGCGGGGCCGCATGCCGGCATACGGAGCATAGCGCCTGCAACCAGTGGCGTGGCGAAAGATGTGCCTGTTACAGGCGCTCTGCCACCGGGGACCGCGGCAAAAATATCTACGCCGAGTGCCGCAATATCGATCTCTGGTCCGCGTGATCCATTGGTGTAGCCATTTTCCCCCAGATCGACGGCTGCAACAGCGATGGTGTTGTTCATGCTCGCGGGAAACAGGACGGGTTTACCGGGGCCACCATTGCCTGCTGCAGCTGCAATGCACACGCCCTTGGCAAACATTGCGTCAATTGCTTCCCCGAATGCTTTGTCGACTGGCGCGAGCGTTCCAAAGGAAAGGTTCATAACATCAGGCTCCACCTGATCGGCGATGGCGAATGCCGAGATCAGGAGGTTGGTGGTCGAAATGTCATGCTGGGAAATGTCCTTGTCTGGAGCAAAGGCGGGAATGCTGGTCAGCTGCGCGCCTTTGGCGACCCCGACATATTCGCCTCCACCGATCAGAATCTCCGCGATCGCAGTGCCGTGGGATGACGGCTTGGCGGACGCATTGACCCCGACCTGTTTAATAGTGATACCGGCAAAGCTGGGGTGACTGCGATCAACGGGGCTGTCGATGAGGACTATTTTCGCGCCCGGTCTGACCTCTGGCAATCCTTCCGGAAGAAGAGCCGCAGACTGGTCCAGCCCGTGCATTCCCAATTCTCGGGTGCGGGTATTGCCCAACAACTGGTAGATATAGTTCGGCTGCGCCCAAGCCAGCGCCTGCGTACCACGCAAACGTTCCAGCGCATCTGGAACGCTGTCACCGGGGCGAAGTGTTGCAAGAACCATATCGAGACCGAGCAAGGGTACACGTTGGGATGTTTTCAGGGACAGGCCATTGGCTGCAGCTATTGCACGAGCGTTGGAACCGTCGTCGCGCAGGAAAAGCAGAACTTCATTGTTGGTAAAATGCGGCAGATCGATATTGCGCATCACCAGCGGTTC
>JAHDDJ010000554.1 GCA_020629385.1 Erythrobacter sp. | reverse complement strand
ATGAGAATCAATATGTAGATTACTTGCTTCATTGATTGTCAATTAGCTATAACGGTTTTGCTATGATTTGTTGCGACTGAAAGGAGTCTATAAATTATAGCTTTTGTTACCGCCTTTCTACTTTCTATCTTTTAATTGTCGTCTTAATTGCTCAATTAATTTCTCCTGTTCACTCAATTTCTTGTCTTTCTCACTCAATTTCTTGTCTTTCTCTATTAGCTTTTCTTCAAGTTCCTGAGCTTTACGAATTTCTTGCTCAATTCGATTTTCAACTTCATCTTCTATCTCCATTTTGCGAACCAATTCTTCGTCTGAAATCGCCTTCCTTAATCGATTTATCATTTTCAACAAGAAATCGTTTTGCAATATTGAATCCTCAGTTATATTTAAGATCTTTTTATCGTCAGTCACAAAATTTTGATTAAATACCTGCAAAATACGTTCAAGTTCCGATTGAAAATTATTGTCAAGTCTCAAAATTTGAATCACAAAACTGTCGTGAGTTAATTGTTCTATAAACTTTTCTTTTGCCTTGATTTCTCTACTGTTTATCACATCTAAATAAGTTCTATTGACTTTTATCACAGATGTTTTTATTGATTTTAAATTGAATCCAAGAAAATAAATCGTTATGATTGGTAAGCTAACTTTTTCTCCTTTTATTTGATCTTCTCTTCTATAATTATCTGCTAAATAACGTCTAAAACGAAGTATATCATCAGGATTTTTACCTTTTTGAAGTTCAATTATTACTTTCTTATGTTCTCCATTTTTAGATTTGACAATCGCCTTAAAATCAAGTCGATAAAGAATAACCTGATATTTGTCAGATTTACCAACATATTCTTGAGGTTGAAAAGTCAATTCAAGAATCTTTTCACCAATTATCTCAGACAAAAGAGTTCGAGCAATTTCAATATCTTCCATTAAATATTTGAAAGCAACGTCATATATTGGGTTGGCTATTAACATCAAACTTTTTATATCAAAGTTAATACTTTTTGAGGTTTTAATCGAATTTTGCTTCGATTGGCGGTAACGG
>JAHDDJ010000553.1 GCA_020629385.1 Erythrobacter sp. | reverse complement strand
CCCGACATGACCGACATATATCGCCTCGAAATGGACGATAGCGGCACGCGCTACCGGCTCGACGGAGAATGGCGGGATCTGGAATCAAAAACCGTCACGCTGCCGGTCAAAGTCGGACCGCTGGTCTTGCCGATCCGCCAGACCGTCCATCGCAGCGTTCACGGGCCTGTAATCATCAATGACAAGGGCGCATTCGCCTTCCGCTATGGCGGGATCGACAATATCGGCCAACTCGACGCCTATTACCGGCTGAACAAGGCCACCAGCTTCGAAGAATGGCAAAGCATTTTGGCCCGTATGGACATACCCTCCACCAACTTCATCTACGGCGACAAGGAGGGTAATATCGCCTATGTCTACAACGCGGCCATCCCGGACCGGCCAGAAGGCCCGAACTGGCGCAGCGTTGTTCCGGGCGACCAGAGCGCGCTCATCTGGAGCGACACGGTATCCTATGACGCGATACCCAAAGTCATCAATCCGGCCAGCGGCTGGGTCTATAACGCCAACAACATGCCTTATTCGGCTACTGCGCCGCAGGACAATATCGATCCGGCCAGCATTCCGGCAATCATGGGCGTTGAGCTGAAAGAGACCAACCGTTCCCGCCGGACCGAGCAATTGATGGCACAATATTCGATAATCGACCGGCAGACGCTGGAAAGCATCAAATATGACACGGGCTATGTCCGCGAAGGATATGTCGCCGATATGCTTGATGCGGTTGCGGCGCTCGATTTCTCGGACGAACCCGATCTGAAGCGTGCGCAGTCATTGCTCGCCAATTGGGACATGACTTCGGATAGTATTGGGAAATCCGATGCGATTGCCCTTTTGATGATCCGCCCCTGGATGAGCGCCGAATATCAGAACCAGCCACTTCCGGATGCCGAGGAAGAACTGCGCAAGGCGGTTGACCACCTCAACACGCATTTCGGATCGCTTACCCCGCCAATGTCGGAGCTGTTGCGACTGCGTCAGGGTGACGTTGACCTGCCCCTAGACGGAGGCAGTGACACGCTACGCGCTTCGACGCTGTGGA
>JAHDDJ010000552.1 GCA_020629385.1 Erythrobacter sp. | reverse complement strand
CGACGCCATTTGAAATTGAAAGCGCCCTGCCGAAAGGTGGGGCGTTTTGCTGTTTTGGGCGGCGCAAAGAAAAACGCCCCAGGTTCCCCCGGGGCGCTTCGATTGTAATTTGAAAAGGGGCTTAGGCTGCTTTGCGGCGGCGCATCAGGCCCAGGCCGCCAAGTGCAGCTGCGATAAGCGGCAAGCTGGCAGGCAGTGGAACAGGTGCAACGTCATATGTGATCGCGCCATTGAACACCCGGGGCGTAAATGTCGAACCGCCCAATGGCGAAGAAGCACCTATGCCCTCAAAAATTGTGAGATCGCTGTTCGAGGCAGCAATGTTGCCGACCGCAGTACCATCGGTGTACTGAATGTTCGGATTTTGAACGGCATCGATGAAAAAGGCGTAGACCGTAGACGCTTCCACCAAGAAGTCTGTCAGATCCCAGCTCGTTCCAGCACCGTCTCCGGCGCTTGTGATGCTGGCAATTGAGTCGATCAGCGTCCAGCCGGTAAGGGATCCAGTGTTACCGACATGTGTCCCTTCACGGACATACAGGTTCAACTCGGCGGTGCCAGGATCAAGGTGGACGTCGATGCTTGTGATCGTCAGATCGTTTGCGCCAGTTTCGATATCAAAGATGACACCGTCTTGGCCGTTTCCACCGGCGTAGTTTGTGGTTAATGTTGCAGCGCTCGCGGCTACGGTTGACGCAACCAGAAATGCAGTCGCTGTCAGAGTCTTTGTCTTCTTCATGTCAATGATCCCAAGTAAAATATCAAATAATGGCTCCTTATAGACCTGCGCAGGCTCTAATATTGAGTGATTTTTCAATTCTGGCGAAAAAAAGACCTATTTGGATTAAATTCCATTAAATTTAGAAACAATAGCCGGAGATAACTCGCATTGTTTACGTGACAGGGGTGCGCGTACCGAAGGTGAATAGGAAATCTCCTCTTTCGGACGGGTCTTGCGTCCTTCCTTACTATGTCCTATGTGAACTCTAACAGCGGCGCGCTGGCTTCCACCCCCAGCGCCCACCGGAAAGTGTAACGGGCCG
>JAHDDJ010000551.1 GCA_020629385.1 Erythrobacter sp. | reverse complement strand
GATTATCGCAAGGTGTCACTATGGACCGGCGGGGCTGCAAGACAACGCTATGTCAATCTTATGCAGGCTGAGAACCCGGCCAATCCGCTTAGCTATATGCCCAAGGGCGGGGCGATAAGGACAGAGGTGCGCAGTATCTCCTCGCTTGCCGCCAATCGCTCGCTGGTGCGTTTTACCACGGTGCGGACCGATCCGGGCGGGCGTACGCAATCGCCCAGCTATTGGGCTGCCGTGATCGATTATGAGTTTAGCGGTGCGGAGATGAGCGAGGCAGACCGTCTTGTTAATCCGCTGGGCTTTCAAGTGACGCGCTATCGCCGTGATGCCGAGACATTGCCCGAAATCGTGGATGCACAATTGCCGTCCCAGCGTCCCGCGAGCCCCGCCGAGGCTGGCGAATGATCCGACTATTGGCCTTGCTTTTGGGCCTGTTCCCTGCGGCATTGGCAGCGCAAGTTCTGCCTCAACCGAGCGCGGAAAATCCGCGTATCCAGTCCATCCGCTGGATCCCTGATCAGGAAGTAGTTCTTACAACCCTGCCTAAAACAGGTCTTACTGTGATGTTGGAACCGGGTGAACAGGTAAGCCGTGTGTCGGTCGAAAATCAGGGATTGCTCGACATCCGCGTTTCGCCCGAGCTGGACAGTTTTTTGATTCTGCCTCTGGTGGAGCAATTGGCAAGCGGGTTTCTGGTCCAGACTGACCGGCGCGAATATCGCTTTCGGGTTCGTTCGGATACCGGGCTCACAGCCGCTTATCTTGTGAAGTTCGAGTTTGATGCAACGCCGCCAGAATTGCCCGCATCAGTTCCAGAGCCGACTGGTGAGCAATGGCGCTACCGGCTCAAAGGCGATCGCTCTGTCAGGCCGCAAGATATCAGCGATGATGGAGTGCGCACCCGCATTACTTTTGGCCCGGAGCAAGCTCTGCCTGCCGTGTTCGCCATCGGTCCCACAGGCAAGGAAGAAGTGGTCAACGGTTACATGCGCAATGGCATTTTCGTGATCGATCGTGTGCATGCAGAGCTGGTGTTTCGTATCGACAAGGACAAAGC
>JAHDDJ010000550.1 GCA_020629385.1 Erythrobacter sp. | reverse complement strand
GCATTGCTGAAAGGCGAAGACCTAGACGCACTCACTGGCGGCACAACCTTGAGCAATGGCACCAGCGATGTTCCTTTCATCGCCCTTGAGCCAATTGGTGTAACCAAAGACAACATCGCTGAAACAGTGATCGCAGACGGCTTCCGCACTTGGGAAGAAGTTTGTGTCGGTGACTTCGCAGCATTCTGCCCAAGCGAAGATGGCGCAATGGCTGACGATGGTGACGCTATGGCCGAAGATAGCGGTGCAATGACCTTCCCAATTCCAGATGCATCTGGCGCAGAAGGTAGCATTTGGGTCTTGCTGCCAGACAGTGCTTCATCAGCACGCTGGGAAACAGACGACCGCCGCTTCTTTGAAGAAGTCTTTGACGAAGCTGGTGTTGACTACAACATCGTCAACGCTGAAGGCGACGCCCGCACCCAACAAACCCAAGCTGAACAAGCGATCACCTCTGGCGCAAAAGTGCTCTTGTTGGTCAACTTGGACAGCGGTTCGGGCGCAGCGATTATCGCAGCTGCACGTGAAGCTGACGTAAAAGTGGTTGACTATGACCGCCTAACCGTTGAAGGGGAAGGCGCAGACGTCTATGTTAGTTTCGACAACGTAAAAGTTGGCGCGACCATGGCTGGCGTCCTTGAAGACCTCATCAATGCGCAAGATGATCCACAAGTTGCCTTGCTAAACGGTGGCCCAACAGACAATAACGCGACCCTCTTCCGTGATGGTTACGTTGCAACTGCACAACCTTACTTTGATAGCGGTGACTGGACCCTCGTCGACGACCAATGGGTTGACGGCTGGGACAACCAAACCGCACTGACCGTCTTTGAACAAATGCTGACCGCTGCTGATGGCAACATCTCTGCAGTCTTCGCCGCCAATGACGGCCTAGCAAACGCAGTTGTGTCTGCTTACAAAAACGCTGGCGTTAGCCCAGCTGAAGCAGGCATTCCAATTTCTGGTCAAGATGCAACCGTGGGTGGTATTCAAAACATCCTTGCTGGCGACCAAGCCATGACGGTTTACAAATCAATCAAAGCAGAAGCACAAGCTG
>JAHDDJ010000113.1 GCA_020629385.1 Erythrobacter sp. | reverse complement strand
AATTTCGTAAACTCGCCGCAGAACGTGGGCTGAAGTGGGAAGATCAGCATGACTTTGCGGTGGATTACGCTGATACGCTCAAAATCTGGCGGGAAAACTTTGACCGCGCTGCCGCAGATGGAAGTCTTCCGGCTGGCTTCGACGAACGCTTCATCCGCTTGTGGCGCTATTACCTGATCTATTGCGAAGGCGGTTTTCGCGCAGGCGGGATTGATGTTAGCCAGGTCACGCTGGTCAAGGATGCGGGCTAGGCCTGCCAGGGAGAAAACAATGAAAAAATGGATTCTGGGCGGCTTGGCCGTGGTCGCGGTTGCCGGTGGCGTTACTTGGGCCAGTCTTGATGAGGACCAGCGCAATCTGCTGACCAATCTTCCCACTGATCGCAACGTCCTGTTTTGGTCAACCGAGCAACGCGATGCCGCTTTCCGCGCGCTGGATGCGATGCCGGTTCTGGCCGATGCGCGGGTGATCGAGGCAGGCGACACTATCCGTCCATTGCCGGCTGGCGAGTTGGATTTGTCCGGCGTCGATATAGACGGTTTCATGGAAAGCCAGCGCAGCTCGGCGATGGTCATCCTGCATGATGGCAAGCTGGTGTTCGAGAAATACGGGCTGGGTTTCGGGCCGGAAGGCAAATGGACCAGCTTCTCCGTTGCCAAAAGCCTGACATCGACGATGGTCGGGGTGGCCGTGAAAGACGGGCATATCAAGAGCCTGGATGACAAAGTTACTGACTATATCGTCGGTCTAAAAGGCTCTGCCTATGATGATGTTACCGTTCGCCAGCTACTCACCATGACATCGGGCGTGCGCTGGAACGAGGATTACACCGACCCGAAGTCCGATGTTGCGCTGTTTAACGAGCATCAGGCCGCAGAGGGTGAAGATGTCACCGTCAGTTACATGAAAACCCTCCCGCGCGAGGCTCCTGCTGGCGAGAAATGGGTGTACAAGACCGGTGAGACAAATTTGATCGGCGTGCTTGTCAGCGAAGCATCGGGCAAACCTCTGGCAGAATATCTCTCTGAGAAAATCTGGGCACCTTACGGAATGCAGCAGGACGCTACGTGGCTGCTGGGCTCTACTGGCCATGAAATCAGCGGGTGCTGCATTCAGGCGGCGACACGCGATATGGCGCGTTTCGGCCAGTTCATTCTCGACGGTGCAATGATCGACGGAACATCCGTGCTGCCTGAAGAATGGCTTGACGTAGCAACTACCAAGCAGGCCGACATCGGCGCTCCGGGCAGAGGCTACGGCTTCCAGTGGTGGACCAATGATGATGGCAGCTTCGCCGCTCAGGGCATTTTCGGGCAGGGTATCCTGATCGATCCCGCACGCAATATTGTCATTGCCAGCAACAGCAACTGGCCGGTCGCGACCGATTATGACGGTGTCGGCGCTCAGCGCGAGGCGTTCTACGCCGAGGTCAAAGCGGCTGTCGATAAGGCTGGCAGCCCAGAAGAATTGCCAGAAGAATAACGACCCCCAAAGGCGAGGCGGGCGATTTGGGGCTGCCCGCCTCTTTGGGGGCCGGTGTTACAGCGTGCTGCGATAGATCACAGACGGGCTGTAGCGTTCGAGAATATTGTCATGCACGATCGGGCTGAGCAGTTCCATAAAGGCGCAGCCAACAATTGAATTGTCCCACCAGACGACCTCTGCCTGAAGCGATTCCAGTCCGGGCAGGGTTATCCAGCATATCTGGCCTTCGTGCATCCGGCTTATTGCTGCGGCGGAGAAGCCCGAGATCGACAGATCGTGAACCACGGTCTGAAAGGCGCGGGCACCCGATGCGCGCAATTGCGCCGGAATTGTCAGCTTTGTGCGCGGCGCGCAGCGGTCTTCCTGTGCCGCCTGTTCGTAGCTGTCATACGTATCGACCAGCATGTGCGAGGCCCCCATCGACTTGAGACTAACCAAAACCTTTCCCGCAAATGTGCGGGTAGGCTTTGCATAAGGTGGCCGGAGTTACTTGCTGATGTGTTGCGCAGACTGGTTAAGAAGGATTTACGACCCGTTCCCTGTGCTGGGTTGCAAAATCTTCAACCAGCATTTCGACTATGCGGTCGCCCACGACTTGCGGCGGCTTGACCGTTTTGGGGTCTTCGCCGGGATAAGCCTTGGCCCGCATGTCGGTGCGAGTCGCGCCCGGATCGACGATAGCCACACGCACTTCGCCGATTTTTTCGACTTCTTGCGCATAGCTGTCGAGCAGCGATTCAAACGCGGCTTTGGAAGAGCCATAGGCCGCCCAATAGGCGCGTGCCTCGGAACCGACGCTGCTGGTCAGACCGATAACGCGGCCTTTGTCGGCGCGTTTCAGCAGTGGGTCGAAAGCGGCCAGCAAAGCTTGCGTCGCCAGCAGATTGACGGTCAGCGCCTGACTATATTGCTTCTGGTCGATCTGCGTGACCGGTGTGAGTGTCGGCAGATAGGCGGCTGAAATCACCATGATATCCAGCTTGTCCCACCGGCCTGCGATGGCGCTGGCCAGGCGCGAGATGGAATCGGATTCGGTCAGATCCAGCGGAGCAATCGTTGCCTGTCCGCCAGCTTCATGGATGTCATCTTCGACCGCTTCCAGCGCTTTAACGTCACGCGCCGTCAGAATGACATGCGCCCCAGCGGCGGCGAGCGACTTGGCGGTTTCGGCGCCAATGCCCTTGCTGGATCCCGTGACGAGCGCAACTTGTCCTTCCAGAGGTTTGGCCGCGGTCATGAATCCACCTTGTCGAAGGAAAGCTGGGCGTCTCCGTCCTGCTTGTTTGACAGATCCGTCAGCGGGGTAGGGTAATCGCCTGTAAAACAAGCATCGCAGAATTGCGGGCACGATGCCTCGCGCGGTTTCTGGCCAACGGCGCGATACAGACCGTCGATGGACACGAAGGCGAGGCTGTCCGCCTTGATGAACTCGCGCATCGGTTCAATATCCATTCGCGCAGCCAAAAGTTTGGATCGCTCCGGAGTGTCGACGCCATAGAAGCAGCTATGCGCGGTTGGCGGGCTCGCCACGCGGAAATGCACTTCGCTCGCACCCGCATCGCGCATCATCTGGACGATCTTCATGCTGGTGGTGCCGCGCACGATGGAATCGTCGATCAGAACGATACGCTTGCCTTCGACCAGGCCGCGATTGGCATTGTGCTTGCGGCGGACGCCTGAATGGCGCGCACCGTCGGATGGCTGGATGAAGGTACGGCCGACATAGTGAGAGCGGATAATGCCGAGCTCGAACGGTACACCCGATTGCTGCGCGTAACCGATGGCAGCAGGGACGCCGCTGTCGGGCACCGGTACAACCAGATCGACATCGACGGGATTTTCGATTGCGAGCTGTTCACCAATGGCTTTGCGA
Source organism: Erythrobacter sp. (assembly GCA_020629385.1). Taxonomy (GTDB): domain Bacteria; phylum Pseudomonadota; class Alphaproteobacteria; order Sphingomonadales; family Sphingomonadaceae; genus Pontixanthobacter. The sequence continues at coordinate 3,105 of JAHDDJ010000113.1, read as the reverse complement.
GCTGCGTAAACCGACTGACCGTCAAAGATCGAATCCGGCCTGCTGAAATAGACATGCTCAAAGATGCAGGGACGGGCGGCATGTGTGCCGAAGGGACGGAGCGATTCTGTGGTTCCGTCGAAACCGACCTTGATCAGCTCACCCGGCTCGACTTGCCTGACGAATTCTGCGCCCACAACGTCGAAGGCGACGCTTTCACTGGCAAATAAGATGGTGTCGCCCATCTTGCCCATAACCAGTGGCCGGATGCCGAGCGGATCACGACAGGCAATCATGCCTTCGGGTGTCATAACGATCAGCGAATACGCACCTTCAACCATCCGCAATGCATCGACCAAGCGGTCAACCATGGTCGGATAACGGCTTGTGGCGACCAGATGGATGATGACTTCGGTATCGGACGTGGACTGGAAAATCGCACCTCTGCTGACCAGATCGTCGCGCAATGTCTGTGCATTCGAGATATTGCCATTATGCGCCACGGCAAAGCCGCCGCTCGCAAGATCGGCATAGAGCGGCTGAACATTGCGAAGGCCCGATCCGCCGGTTGTTGAATAGCGCACATGCCCGGCCGCCATGATACCGGGCAGCTCGTTCAGTTGTTCCTGCGTCGAGAAATTCTCGGCCACATGGCCGGTTCCGCGCACAGAATAGAACTGCTTTCCGTCGAAACTGGTGATGCCGGCAGCTTCCTGCCCGCGATGCTGCAAGGCATGAAGCCCTAGCGCAGTTATCGTCGAGGCATCGCTTGCGTTGATTGCGCCGAAAACGCCGCACTCCTCGCGCAATTTGTCGCCGTCTTCGTCCAGAAAGGGGTGAGTTAGGTTCATGGAAAAGTGACCGCCCCGCATGATGCTCGCCAAGGGCTGCGTCATTGGCGGTGTTACGGTTCAATTACAAGGGTTGGTTTGGCCATTGCGGCGCGGATTGCCGGATATTTCCCCAATGCGTGCTATCGACTTCATTGCAGCGAAAGCATTCCCTGCCTAAACGGGCGTCAGCAACAACGACAGAAGCGACACGCCTTGCTCCTCTCACCTTTCGAATGGATGGTTACGAAGCGCTATATGCTTCCCGGCAAGGGGGAGCGTTTCATTGCGCTTGTCGCCGGCATCAGCGTGGGTGTGGTCATGCTCAGCGTGGCGTTGCTGATTGTGGTTATGAGTGTGATGAACGGGTTTCGCGGCGAATTGCTCGACCGGTTTGTCAATCTGAACGGTCACGCGATCATTCAGGGTTATAACGGGCGCATCGATAACTGGCAGGGCGTGCTGGAGGAAGTGCGCGAGACACCGCGTGTGACCAGCGCATCGCCCATGATCGAGAAACCGCTGCTCGTGACATTTAATGGCCGCGCCGAAGCGATCCAGCTGCGCGGGAATACGCAGCAGGATATCGGAAAACTCAGCGAGAATCTGGTTCAGGGCAATTTGTCACTGATTGAACCCGATGCGGGAAGGGTTGCGATCGGTTCGCGTCTGGCAATCAAACTCGGCGCCCGGGTCGGGGACGTGATTACGATCATAAATCCCCAAGGACGCTCGACGCCTTTCGGCACTGTTCCTCGCCAAGTGGGTTACGAAGTCGCTGCGCTGATCGAAACGGGCATTTACGATTTCGACCAGGTTTTTGTCATTATGCCGATCAAGGACGCGCAAACGCTGCTGCTGACCGGCGACTCGATCGAATTGATCGAGGTGATGACCGAGGACGCGGAAGAGGTTGGGGAAATTCTGGGTGGGCTGGAGCAGAGGCTTCAAGGCCGCGCCGTGGTCAATGATTGGCGGACAATCAATTCCAGCATCTTTGAAGCCTTGGAGGTTGAGCGCGCAGCGATGTTCTTCGCGCTTTCACTGATCGTGCTGGTTGCCGCATTCAACATCCTGTCTTCGCTGGTGATGCTGGTTCGGGCTAAAACCCGCGACATCGCAATCTTGCGAACGATGGGGGCGACGCGGCGCAATGTGCTCAAGATTTTCGTGACGACCGGGACGGTGATCGGCGCGGTCGGGACGATGACAGGTTTGGTGCTGGGCTTTGTCATTCTGTATTTCCGTCAGGGGATCGTCGGGTTTTTCGAGGCTGTAACAGGGCAAGCGTTGTGGGATCCATCGGTGCGGTTTCTCACCGAATTGCCTGCTCGCGTAGATCCGAGTGAGGTGATTGGCATTTGCGTGCTGGCCATGGTGCTCAGTTTCCTCGCGACGCTTTATCCGGCGTATAAAGCCGCCAATACCGACCCCGTACAGGTGCTGCGTTATGAGTAATCCTGTTGTTCATCTGGACGGGCTAACGCGATCCTTCACGCAAGGCGATGTAACCATTGACGTGCTGCGCGGCGTCAATCTGGATATCCAGCCGGGCGAAATCGTTGCGCTGCTCGGACCTTCCGGGTCAGGCAAATCGACGATGTTGCAAGCGGTTGGCCTGTTGGAAGGCGGCTTTGGTGGAACCATCGCGATCAATGGCACGGACGCCAGTGCTTTACCGTCCGACGGGCGCACCCAATTGCGGCGAGAAAATCTCGGCTTTGTGTACCAGTTTCACCATCTCTTGCCCGACTTCAATGCGACAGAGAATGTCGTGTTGCCACAAATGGTTATCGGCAAAGCGCGTGACGAAGCTGAGGCGCGGGCTGAAGAGCTTTTAACTGCATTGGGGCTTGCGCACCGGCTTGATCACCGGCCCAGCCAGCTTTCTGGCGGAGAGCAACAACGCGTCGCTGTTGCGCGCGCACTGGCTAATCGTCCCGCTCTGGTCCTGGCGGACGAGCCAACTGGCAATCTCGACGAAGCGACAGCCGACCGTGTGTTCGACGAGTTTCTCGGTCTGGTGCGGGGCGAGGGAAGTGCGGCTTTGGTTGCGACGCATAACGAACGACTCGCGGCCCGGATGGATCGGGTTGTGCGTTTGCATGAGGGCGTTCTCGGCTAGCGGACTGGAAAGCTTGCTGCACTGTTCTTACCTCAAGCTTTCAGACCTGATTGAAAGACCCTGTATTATGCCAACCATTGCCGAATTCACCGTCAAGAAACCCGATGGCAGCGATCTCGACCTTTCCGACAAGCAAGGCAAAGTCTTGCTGGTCGTGAACACGGCGAGCAA
>JAHDDJ010000549.1 GCA_020629385.1 Erythrobacter sp. | reverse complement strand
GCGCGTATGCCGCATCTTCCGCCAATTCGCTGGCCAACTCGCTCTCCGCAGCAAACCCGTCGGGCAGCCACGGGGCAAGCCCGGCAAGATCAACCCCTCTAAAACGCAGCCATTCTGAAAGAGGCTTGCGACCGCCATCACGCCGAACAGGCAAGCCGGCATCGTGCAACTCGGTCGCCGTCGCTTCGGTTTCGAGTGCTGTTGCCCATTCCTGCCGGACAGGTTCGCGCCGTTCGAACCACTGTGTACGCTCTTCGCTCACGCAGCCCGCCTTGATCGCCAGCGGTGTCAGGCGCGTTGTCGCATTGTTGGCACGAAGACGCAGGCGATACTCCGCGCGCGATGTCAGCATCCGGTATGGCTCGGTCACGCCGTGTAGCGTCAAATCATCGACCATAACCGCGATATAGGAGTTGGCGCGGTCGAGCGCGGCCGGCTCCTTGCCTAAGACCTTCGCCGCAGCATGCATGCCAGCGACCAGACCTTGAGCCGCCGCTTCCTCATATCCCGTGGTGCCGTTGATCTGTCCGGCACAATACAGACCGGGAATATCGCGTAGCTCCAAACCGGATGTCAGTGCACGTGGATCGATATGGTCATATTCGACAGCATAGCCGGGTACGACCATTTCGACATTCTCGAGACCCTTCATAGCCCGCAGCATATCCTGCTGAACATCTACAGGCAGCGAAGTGCTGATCCCGTTGGGATAAACCAGATGTGTGTCGAGCCCTTCGGGTTCGAGGAAGATCAGATGCCCGTCGCGGTCACCAAAGCGGTGGATCTTGTCTTCAATCGAGGGGCAGTACCGTGGGCCTTGCGCATCAATCGCCCCGGAAAAGAGCGGCGACCGGTCTAAATTCGCGCGGATAATATCATGGCTTTCCGCATTGGTTCGCGTGACCGCACAGAAGATTTGCCGGTTCACGCGTGACGGCGTCATCGGTGACATCGTCCACGATTCATCGTCGGAGGGTTGCTCGTCGAGTATGGCCCAGTCGATGGTTCGCCCATCCAGACGCGGGGGTGTACCCGTTTTCAACCGGGCCATCGGAAGGT
>JAHDDJ010000112.1 GCA_020629385.1 Erythrobacter sp. | reverse complement strand
CTGGAACTTCTTCAAAGCGTCTGGATATGCCTCATGAATAGACGGAAACGCTTTATTGATGGAAAGTGTATCGAAGATCCGACGATGGGTGCTGGTTGAAGGGCGCAGCATCCGGTCTGTTGCGCGGGCGACGGGATTATCGCGGAACACGATCAAGAAGTATCTGAAGGATGAGAGCCCGCCGAGCTATCATCGCCAGGCCCCGCCGGTTCGGCACAAGCTGTGCAACGGTTTTGATCTTCGGCTTCGGGAGTTGTTCGATCAGGACCAGAAGCGGCCACGCCGGGAGCGGCGGACGGCTCAGAAGCTTTATGAGCAGCTTGTGGTGGAAGGTTACACCGGCTCCTATTCCCCGGTTCAGCGCTTTGTGCGCGACCTGAAGCGGGCTGGCACTGGTTCGAACGAAGCATTTATTCCGCTGCATTTTGCCGCTGGCGACGCTCTGCAATTTGACTGGAGCGAAGAACGGGTTGTGCTGGGCGGCGTTGAACAGAAGATCAAGGTTGCCCATTTCCGCCTGTGCCACAGCCGCAAACCTTTCGTCATCGCCTATCCTGGCGAAGCCCAGGAGATGGTTCTGGATGCTTTCGTGCAGGCGCTTGAGTTTTACGGCGGTGTTCCGCGCCGGGTGATCATCGACAATCCCAAAACGATGGTGACCTACGTGTCGCGTTCCAAGGATCGGATATTCCATCCCCGGTTCCTGGCTCTGATGAACCACTATGTGATGGAACCTGTTGCCTGCACGCCCGCTGCGGGTTGGGAGAAGGGACAGGTCGAGAACCAGGTCCAGTTCTTGCGTGGCCGGTTGTTTGTGCCCAAACCTGCCTTTGATGATCTCGATGCGCTGAATGATTGGCTGCGCCTGCGCTGTGAAGAGCTGGCAAACCGACCCCATCCCGAGCAACAGGATCGCACGATTGCAGAGATGTTCGAAGGCGAGCGGGCCGAGCTGCGCCCCTTGGGCCGGGCCTTTGATGGCTATGTAGAGAAGACCGTTCGTGCCCGCTCCACCTGCCTGGTTCAATATGCCTCCAATCGCTACAGCGTGCCGTCCCGGTTCGCGGGGCAACATGTGTCGCTGCGCGCCTATGCAGGCCGGATCGTGCTGGTGTCGGGCCAGGCTATCATCGCCGAGCACAAGCGGCGCTTCACCCGCAATGTCAGCTATTTTGAACCCTGGCATTATGTTCCCTTGCTGGATCGCAAGCCTGGTGCTCTGCGCGATAGTGCCCCATTCGTGGGCTGGCAACTGCCTGAAGCCATGCACCGGATCAGAGAACACTACATGGCTGGCAAAGGTGGGGATCGGGAGTTTGTCGATCTGCTTCTGCTTGCCCAGGATCACGGGATCGAAGTGGTCGAGATGGCTTGCGAGATGGCGGTGGAACAAAACACGCTGCGCCTTCCCGCTATCACCAACCTGATCAACCAGTTGGTGGAACCGGTCATCACGCCGCTCAGCGACACCTACGCTTATCCGCAGCTGACTTTGCGGCCCGAGGCCGACTGCAAACGCTATGAGACGCTGTGCTCGGCTGAGGAGGTTGCCGCATGAACGCCCTGATCGACCAACTGACCGCCCTGAGGCTGCACGGAATGGCAGCTTGCGCCCATGATTTGCTGTCCGCGCGCAAGCCACCAAGTCTGACCATAGCGATAAAGCAACTGATCGACGCCGAGACTGTAGAGCGGCGGGTGCGCTCTATCCAGTATCAAATGAGGATCGCGAAGTTCCCCCATCATAAGGACTTCGCCACCTTCGATTATGCTGCTGCTGCCATCACCCAGACCCAGATCGAACCGTTCTGCACAGGGCAGTTCACGGAAGAGGCGCACAACCTCATCCTGGTGGGCGGAACCGGCACCGGCAAAACCCATATCGCCATCGCTTTGGGCACCACCTTAATCAACAACGGCAAGAAGGCCCGCTTCTTCAACGCCGTCGATCTGATCAATGCACTGATCAAAGAGCAAGCCGAGGGCAATGCCGGGAAAATCATCCGACAATTGTCGGCCCTGGACTGCGTCATCATCGACGAGCTGGGCTACATCCCGTTCCCCAAATCCGGAGGCGCGCTGCTCTTCCATCTGATCAGCAAGCTCTACGAGCAGACCAGCGTCATCATCACGACCAATCTGGAGTTCGGGGAATGGGTCGCAGTCTTCGGCGATGCCAAAATGACAACCGCGCTCCTGGATCGCGTCACACATCACTGCGCGATCATCGAAACCGGCAATACGTCATACCGGTTCGCACAGAGCAAACGCCGCAGGAAAAAGTAAACGTTCCGCAAGCAAAGCCCCCAGACGGATTCGCTATATGAGGGCGGCCCGACTGGGGGCTTTGCGCCAAAAAGGGTGGGTCAAATTTAAACGCTGAAACCGGGTCAGTTTTAAACGCTCATTGACATGCTGGATCAAGTAAATTACCAGACCAATGCTCTCCAAGGTGCTCTTTTAAGAGAAGTGCCACCCACGTTGCTAAGAACCGTGGGGTAAACACCTGCCCTTTCTCAAAGCCAACAGGAAGGCTAATCGCAGCGTCTTCGATGCGCCTTTCTAGTTTGGTTATTAGCATGTTTTCTTCCCTGCTCTGGCGCCCTCAAAATGACTGTTTGAGTGCTTATCTTCTTTTTATAATAGCCAAATCTCTTCAATTTGGTTTATCGCTCAAGTCCATAACAGTTACCTGTTATGTGTTATCTTCTGCGACCATCGATCTCTGCGTTGGCGGGTATGTCGATCCCCCCAGCTCTAAGGCATTCGTACAGCAGTTCTTTTTTGGTCAATCCCCGCTTTTGAGCCTCTGACGCGAAGGCTTCTTTGATCGGCTCTGGCACGTTAGTGAAAGAAAACTGCACACGCGGAGCATCTTTCAAAGCTGAAGACTTGGCTTTGCTCACGCTTAGCAGCGGAGCAGAGAGTTTCTTCAGTTTCCGGGCGTTATCATCGCCATCTAACTCGTCATCGAGATTTACGCTGACTTTGGCCATGATCCGCTCCTGTAAAAACTGATGAGACCCCTGCCCTGCAAATCGGCCAATATTGATTGTGCGGACCTTTTCGCCGGTCCTTGTGGAGTCTGCCCTGTCGAGGTCATTTCCTTGAAGCCCGTCCGATGAGCACACATGGCTTGGAGTCTTGGCACATCTTGCGCATCAAACGCGTCCGCAATGGCCTGCGTGATATTGGTGTTAGCATCTACATCCATCATCACAACAAGTGCTGGAATGTCTTTTTCCATTGTTTCTGCAACGCTTTGAACATGCGAGAACGTCCGCTTTGCACCTTTGGCGTCTGCCTCGTTGGCCTTTGAAGGTATAAGGATTAAATTGGCGGCTGCGATAGCGTGCATCGCCATGGCGGACTTGAAGCCCGCCGTGTCAACGAAGATAACATCATAAGGCGGATCGTTTTTCTTCAAGGCCTTGACCGTTGGGATCAGCTTCTCATCATCTTCTTCATAGAGCCAATCAAGACTAGTCTGCCCTTTCTTCGCCCAAGATTCCAAGTGCCGTTGCGGGTCTGTGTCGATCACCACAACCTTTGCCCCATCCTCCACCATCAGACTTGCGAGAGCCGTTAGAAGCGTTGTTTTTCCGGCTCCACCTTTTTCTTGCACTACGCTAATAACTTGCGTCATGATCTGCCTCATTTTTCACTCACCTTACCTGTTAACAGATAACAGATACCAGTCAACAAATAACTACTAACTGATAACAGATAAGTAATATCCATTAAGGTGCCCTGCCCTTTCGCTCATACCACTTTCGACAAAACCCGACGAATGCCCCGTCGACATGGCGTGGAGCTTCGCTCATCCACATCCGCCATTCCTGTTCGAGAAAATAGACATCCCATGACGGGGCGGCATCGCGGGCCTTCTCATACCCTTCGGAAGAAATGCGAACGGTATCGGCTAGACCAGAGGTTGGTTTCTCGGCATAGATCTCAAGAAACTCAGCCTTTGGCGTTACTTCCAAAACGTCGTGCAACAGACGGAATCGGTAGTCCGGCATGTGTGCCTGAGCCTCATCCGCTTTGCAGATGGTTTTTACAAGGCGCTTAAACTCTTTCGACGTCGAGGTTGAGCCAGTCTTGTGTTGCAGTTTGTCCAAACCGATCCGCCAGACGTCCTGTTTTCCGCAATGCTTGCGAGCGAGTTCATATAGACGCCGTTCCAGAGGTTTCCGAAGCTGGAAATACGCCCGATGAAGGGTCAAAACATTTTTGTTTTCGATAGCCTTAACAAGCCAATCACCCATTTCCAGCTCGACGCTCAGGAGCCGTCCAGTGGAGTCTTCCTTTACGATCCGCGCATCTGTGATGAACGAGATTGAGCGCCATTCACCTATCCCGTGGTCATGGATGTTGGTTTCAATCTGCGTGAACTGGAGGCGGGTGAGGGCGCGGCGCAGCGTTGCGTAAGCCTGTCCGGTCGTGTGTCGGTTTGTTGCTTTAAGCAAATCATGCGCCGAAATTTGCACACGGCGACCAATTTCCTGCCCGTCGTTCTTTGCCGCCATGAGCTGACTGAGGACATAAATCAGAATGTCTCTGTCAAAGACGTTCGCGCGGCCTTCTTCAGCCGCAGGGGTGATCTTCACTTTCACATTGCCCTGCTCATACTGGAACGCAGACATGTCTTTTTTCACCGATAACGAGAACAGCGGATGCTCCATCGAAGCACGGTCACTTTTTGGAGTTGCGTCAAGTATGTCGCACACAAACAGATCAGGTTCCTTGTGCCTTTCCGGCAGAAGGGCAGTGCGCTTTCTTGGTCTTGCCATTATTCGATACTCTACCCACCAGTCTTCGACAGTCTGCCCACCAGAGCGCCTTATTCTTCGATACTCTACACACCTTTCTTCGATAGTCTACCCACCATTCTTCGATACTCTACCCACCATTCTTCGATACTCTACACACCAGCAGGCTAAAAAGAGCCTAAATCCGCACATAATATCAGTAGGTTACGAAACCGCTGATTCTCGTAACACCTAATATAACACATATATAACACACAGCTTGCAGCATAGGCTTCCCAAAGCTGCACGCAAAACATCACTGCTGGTAGAACACGCAGGCATCGACATTGCTTGTTGTGATGGACCACATCATCACAAGGACAGCGCAAGTTGTAGGGTTGCTGGCTAAGAAACGAAGACACAGCAGCGACATTACCAAGGCCAGAACGACAGCACCCAGACTGAACCAAAGCAATCGGGATTTAGGACAGATTGTGTAAACCGCTCAACGATACATGCTACTCACCACCGGATAGGGCAGGGCGGTCAGGCTTCACAAAACTTTCACTCCCGCTCGTTTTCGTACTCATTACCACGATCCAGCCCAAAGTGCTCTTTCAGCATATCGCGGCTGTCTTTCATGCGACGCTCAGTCTCCCAGCTCATCTCATAGCCATTGCCTCGGTTGTGCATCTCCGCCTGCATGAGCAGCTGGCGCGCGAACACAGGATCGGTCGTGATGTGGTCGATGGACGTCAGGTCGCCCTGTCGAAAGCGGTTGTACTGCGCTTGCGTTGTCGCGTCCCGAAGAAGCGCGATAACCTCAAGGTGTTCGTCCGCCGTATTCGTCAGCAGATAATCATCGGGACTGCGGGCTTCCCATCTGGCCAGTCCTTCCAAGTTTTCAGCAATGGCACTGTCTTCACGGTCCTGCTGAACCTGCTCGTACCCTTTCAATTCGTGCTTGTTCAGAATGCCGTCGATCGCATAGCGCACATGCTCGGGGTACTGGGCGGCACGCTCAAAGTACTGATCCTGGAATCGGTTCAGCACCGCCTGCTTGTCCCGGCCTTCGTGTTTCGCCACGTTGTACGCGACTTCCAGCGCGTCAAGATCACGGGCGAGGGCTTCGGCCTTTGCCTCACTGTCAGCGGCGTACAGGCGCGCCTCAGCCAGTTCCTGAGCCACGACGTCCCGTTCCCCCGACAAGCGGCCTGCTACGGCCCTCACAGCCTCTGAGGCGACCTCTGAGAGCCGCTCACGGTATTCCTCGTCTGTTTCCTTGCCACGCCCCATAAAGCCGCCTGCCGCGCGCTCAGGGAGGTTCAGGGAGATGTTCTCGTTGGCGTTGGCACGGGCGTAGTAGCTTTTGATGGTTTCGTGCTTGGCACCGGACCGCATGAGACCGCGTTCAAGGCCATATTTCGCACAGACCCGTTCAGCGTAGTCGGTCTGCATCGCTGAGAGATCTTTGGCGTTGCCGACGATGTCCCGTGCGTTCAGCTTGCCGCGCGCGTCGAGCGGTATGACCAAGACCTGCAAGTGGGGGGTCGTCTCGTCCATGTGGATCACAGCCGAGAGGATGTTTTCCGCGCCGTGTCTTTCCTCGACCCAGGCGTAGGCATCGCGCAGGTAGTCCTCGCTCTGGATATGGCCCATCTTGGCCATCTCTTCAGGGGAGGCCGACATGACTCTGAGTAATTGATCATCCGCGCTCTCGGGCAGTGCATAGTTGCTGCATCAGA
>JAHDDJ010000111.1 GCA_020629385.1 Erythrobacter sp. | reverse complement strand
AAAATGAGGCAGGTTGAAATCAGCGACACGAAGGTCGCAGCGGACATCAACGCAAAGGGCGAAGCGCAGGACTTTGCCGAAGAGCAGCACGCCGACAAGATGGCGCTTGAGGCTGCGAAGCTGGCCCAATGAGGGACATTTTAGAACGCCGCGAGGCCAAGGAATGCATTGAGGGGCTGAAGCTGTCTTTCATGCGCAAGGCGGTTGCACCTGGCTTGTCTGACGACGAGCGCAGGGAGGCCGCGCAATCATACCAACTCATTGACCGATTGGTCGCCGAGTTGGCCAACTACAACCCAAAGGACGAGCAGAATGAATAACGAGAACTCCGGCAACGGAATACTCTCTGAGCAGGACGCAGTTGAGATGCTTTTTACGGCCCGCGAAAGCGACACGCCAGAGGAGGCAGATCAGGCCACGCAAGACGTGGAAGTCGAGGATGAAGCGGTGGATTTGGAGGCGGAAGCCGAAGACGAAACCGTAGAGGCCGAAGGCGAAGCTACAGACGACGAAGAGACTGAGGCCACCACCGAAGACGGTGACACGGACGAGGGGATCGACGCGGACGAGCTTGAACGGGGCTACATGCGGCAGGCGGACTACACCCGCAAGACGCAAGAGCTTGCCCAAGAACGCGCCCAGTTTGCGCAGGAACGGCAGGCCATGGAGGCCCAAGCGCAGCAGGCGCTTTCACAGGCGAAAGCCTTGATGGAGCGATACACCGTTCCAACCGAACAGGAACCCGATTGGTTGAAGCTCTCACAGGAGCTTGAGCCAAAGCAATTCCAGCACGAACAGGCCAAGTGGCGGGACAAGCAGTTGAAAGCACAGCAAGCGCAGCAATTGCACGCGCAGATGGTGCAGCAGCAGCACGAACAGACCCGCGAGGCCGAAACAGCGTTGCTGTTGGAGAAGCTGCCGGAATGGCAGGACCCATCCATCCAGAAGCGCGACGTGCAGGCCATGGTCGAAGTGGGGGCCGAATTTGGGCTGACGCCCGAAGATATCGGAAACATCACTGATCACCGCATGTTGCTGGGGCTTCACCGCCTTGCACGGGCAAAGACCGTGGCGACCGTTGCTGAAACCAAGCGGGTCAAGACGAAACCCCGTGTCAAAGCGGGGTCAGCTCCGGTTCGGGAAAACAAGGCAGAACGACTGCAGCGCGAAGCAGCCGCCCGTCTCCGCAAGACGGGTTCCGACGACGATGCCGTGGCGCTTATTCTAAGCGGCGGCTAACCCAAGAAAGGCCTAACCAATGGCACAACCTACCAACACCTTCGACAGCGTGGATATGAACGGTATCCGCGAAGACCTCTCTAATATCATCTATGACGTGTCACCCGAAGAAACGCCGTTTCTTTCGGCGTGTAAAAAAGTCAAAGCGACGAACACTCTGCACGAATGGCAGACCGACGCGCTGCGCTCCTCTGCAGCCAATGCGCACATCGAGGGCGACGACACAACGGCAGAAAGCCGTTCCCCCACTACGCGCCTGAGCAACCAAGCCCAAATTTTCAAGAACGCCGTTGTCATCCCTGACACCGACGAAGGCTTGGACAAGGCGGGCCGTGGTCGTGAAATGGCCTACCAAGTCGTCAAGGTCGCTAAAGAGCAAAAGCTCGACATTGAGGCCGCGCTTTTCGCCAACAACGCCAAGGTTGCTCGCAACAGCACCACGGCAGGCGAGCTGGCAGGTGTCCCAGCGTGGATGGTTACAAACGTTGATTTCCAGACCAACACGGGCGCAAACCCGACTGGCGACGGTTCCGACGCGCGTACTGACGACTCCACGCCTACTGCGTTCTCTCAGGCGAAGTTCGACAGCGTGATGCAGACGGCCTACAGCAACGGCGGTCGCAAGATCGACACGTGCTACCTGTCTCCGTTCCAGATGAACGTGGCTCTGGGCTTTGCAGGCAACAACAACCAGCGGGCCACCGTTGGCGGTGAAGCTGGCAAGGTTGTCAATAACATGGCGGTTTATGTGACCCCGTGGGGACAGGTGACGTTCCAGCCGTCCCTTGAGAACCGTTCGCGCGACGTCTTCCTGATGGACTCCAACCACTGGAAGGTGGCCGAGCTTCGCGGGATGAAGAACGTTGAGCTGGCCAAGACTGGCGACAGCACGAAGCGCCAGATCGTCTGCGAACTGACGCTGGTGTCTGCCAACGAAAAGGCATCCGGCGCGATTTTCGACAACACAACCTCCTAAGGTTGACATGGAGGGCGGCTTTCGGGTCGCCCTTCTTTCAAAGGATTCCCGACATGAATGACAACTGGACAGAGTACCGTGTGACGTGCGCTGGCATGTTTCCCCATGGGGAACTGAAAAAGCGGGGCGAGACGTTCCGCATGGACGCAGGGGCCGCGCAGAAGCTGCGCGATGTATCCCCGCACCTGACATTTGAAGAGGTCGCCAATGAAGATAGCGGAACGGATGTTCGAACAGGACGGAAAAGTCGTGATCCAAAAGACGCACGACTTCAGGCCGGACCTACAGCTAACAAGCGATCTAAGAAGCGCGGGCGCTGACAGCTTCGGCGAAAGCAAGCTGGTTGGCGTGATCCCTGTTGGGGCGCTTGAACTATGGGGCCGCGAGGCGGGCCTCAAGGGGTCTGACCCCGACTACTGGCAAAAGATGCAGGACGTTGTGAAGCGCAAGCTGTTGGACAGCGACAATGCGCAACTCCGCGTATGGGAAGGAACCTACTAAATGGTTTTCGTCATCCCCAATGCAGACCCCGGCAACGAACTGGGGACCTATGACGCGATTGTTGCGGCGGCTGAGGCGATCCTTGGCCGTGAGGTCGCAACGGGTGCGATGACGATGCTAACGGCAGACTTGAATAACAAGCTGCGTGTGCGTGAAATGATCCAGACGCAGGACATGGCCACCAACATCCTTCCCGCTGACTTTCTCGAAGTTGATACGCTGGTCATGGGGGATGTGCGCTATTTTCCGGCTGCTGAGCGGGGGAATGCGCCACGCACCTACGCGGTCAAGAACGGCGTGCTGGTGTTCAATCCGGTGGAGACAGCGCCGGAATACGCTCTCAGCTATTATGCCAAGCTGCTGACGCTTTCTGCAGGCACAACGAATGACGTGCTTATCAAGTATCCTGATGTTTACCTGTATGGCGTCCTGCTACACCATTCCCGCCTTGTGCGGGATGAAAGCGGCGCAGCGGCTTGGGGTCCCTCGTTCTTTGATGCGATCACCAGTGCGCAACAAAACGATGTTGCCTCTCGCAATGCGGACGCGCCTTTGCGCGTCATGCCGAGGGCCAGCGCGTGATTGCTGAAATCCCCTTGGGTGAGTGGTTGCCAGATGGGGCGGACTACAAAAACCCCGGCCTTACGGTCTGCGATGGCTGTTACCCCTCTTCGGGCGGCTATGGGCCGTTTCGCAAGCAATTCGGGTCTGGCCTAAGCGTGACGGGCGAAGTGCGCGGCGCGGCGCGGTTCTTGCGGGCGTCTGGTCAGGTGGTTGTGGTTGTCGGCACGACGACAGACCTCTTTACCATTGTCGGCGGGGTTGTGACGGCCAACTCGCTTGGGCTTTCCCTTCCTGAAAACGTATTCTGGTCATTTGAGCGGTTTGGGGATCAAGTGTGGGCTTTCGCTTACAATCAGACCCCGCGCTACATCGCGGATATTGAGGTGGGCGTTGCCTTCGCGGATCACCCCGGCATTGCCCCAAAGGCTGCAAACTGCAACCGCGTGGGCGACTTCCTTGTCACGTCAAACATGGTGGATATTGATGCATCGGTGCAGCCGTATCGGGTGCGTTGGTCCAAATTCAACAACCCCGCAGGAGACTACGGAACGGACCTTGCGACGGAATCCGGCTTTGTGGACATGCCACAGCAGTACGGTCCCGTCTTGGGCGTCTTTGGCGGTCGTTACAACGTAGTCTTGCAGAAGTATGGTGTGTCTCGGATTGCCTACACGGGCGGGGCCACAGTCTTTGCAAAGGATGTGATCGAGGAGCAGAGCGGCTGTGTGTCCGCCCCGTCAGTCGTGACGGTCGGGCAGTCGATTTACTACCTCGGCAGCAGTGGCTTTATGGTGTCTGACGGGACGTCTGTGGCGTCTATCAGTGCGGGCAGGGTGTACGAGTGGTTTTTGGAAAACAGCGACGAGGCCAGCCGCGAAAAGGTGCAGGGCGCGGTTGACTGGAACGAACGCGCTATCGTTTGGTCATTTGTTCCCAAGAATGGCGCGACAATTTCACGGCAGATCATTTATTCATGGGAGCATAACCGCTGGTCCACGGCGTCCCTTGAAGTCGATTGGCTGTTTGAGACAAACGAGGCGGGCCTTAGCCTTGAGCAGGTGGCGGCGCTGTATCCCGACCTAGACGCGATGCCCGTTTCGCTAGACAGCCCGCAATTCAAAGCGCGTGAACGCTCGCTGGCGTCAATCGTTGGCGGCGAGTTTGGCCTTATGACAGGCGATGCGGTCACAGCAACGTGGGAAACAGGTGAGTTTCAGCCCAAGGCGGGGCATAGGGCTTGCACGAGTGAGGTTTACCCACTGATCGAAAATCAGGACACAAACGCTCGCCTTGCCATAGGGGCGCGTCCGGTGACCAAGGGTGGCCCTGTTAGCTGGACGCCGGAAAAGGCGGTTGGCCCCGGCGGGTTTGCCCCGATTCACAAGGACGGTCGCTATCTTCGGGCCAGAATGTCGGTTCCGTCCGGTTCTGTCTGGGATAAGGCGGTGGGCCTGCAGGTGAAATTCACAGCGACAGGTGCGCAATGACGCAGCAACAGGTTGTCATTGAAAATCGGGAGATTGTTCAAAGCCGGACAATCCCGTTTGACGGGCTTTCGGTCGTTGCGACGACTTCGGGCGCGGCTGACGTGTTTGCAACGGCCAATTCCCGTAATGCCATGCAGGTCAAGCGACTTGTGGCGTGCAACACGAGCGGAACGGCGGCAACGCTTTCTCTGCACGCCGTGCCTTCTGGTGGGTCAGTCACCAACGACAATGCGCAATTGGTCGGGTATAGCATCGCGGCTAACGCGGCGGTTGATCTGACGGACTTGATTGGCGGTTACTACGCCCAAGGCACAGAATTGCGGGTCTGGGCAGGAACAACGGACGTTATCACCCTGTCAGGCCATTGGGTTGACATCTTTTGAAGCTGGTGGCGGTGCAGGTGGGCGAGCTTGATGCGGTCCTGCCCCACATTTCTTGGCACCTGAATAGCTTTGCCGAGCGGTCAAATGGTCGCCTGACGGTAGAGGACATTACAGACAGCCTTAGAGCGGGCCACAGGCAGCTCTGGCTGGCCGTAGACGGGGCAATCAAGGGCGCGGCGCTAACAGAGGTCGCAAATGACCGTGCTAGCACTGTACGGCTCACTCAGGGGGCTGGAGAAGACGCGGCGGAATGGGCGTTTCTGATCGAGGGCATCATGGAATGGGCCAGACAGCGGGGTTCAACCGCTTTTGAGGCCGTGTGCCGTCCCGGATGGGAGCGGTATTTCAAGAAATTCGGGTTGAAAAAGACCCACGTTGTCATGGAGGCCACTTTATGAGCGGTTCAACCACAAACACCCAAACGGCCACGCCTTATGCCCCCGCCGAACCCTTGCTGAAGCAAGGCCTTACAGACGCGCTGAACCTCTACAATAGCGGCGGCATGAGTATCACGCCTTATGCAGGCGACAGCGTGGCAGACATGAACCAGTTGACGCTTGATGGCATCAACGGCGTTTCTGGGGCTGCTGCGGGTATGTCGGATGCGATCAGCGGGGCGCAAGACATTGTTTCGGGCATTGCTGGCACGGATATGTCGGCGGTCAGGCAGGGCGTGCTGGCGGACATTATGCCCGCGATCAACAGCACGTTTGCGGGGTCGGGGATGACAGGTTCCAGCCTTCACCAGCAGAACCTTGCAAAAGGGCTTTCTGCGGGCATGGCTGACGCGCAGCTTGCCATTCAGGGGCAGCAGCTACAGGCGGCGGGCATGGTTCCGCAAATGGCACAGGCGGGGCTGCAGCCGTATCAGGCAATGATCAACGCGGGCAACATGCTGCAGGGGCAGGAGCAGGCCGAGACAGATGCGCTTATTCAAAACGACCTCATGACGCAGGGCGCGGATATGCAGGCAATTCAGGCGCTACTGGCGATGGGGTCCGGTGTTGGCGGGCAGTTTGGCACGCAGACGGCCACGCAGCGCAGCAAGCCCGGCCTATTCGGCATTTTGGGCGGCGGGCTTCAACTCGCCTCAATGTTTTAGGGGGCAGGCATGGCAGACTTTATGCAAGGTATTCTCGGCAAGCTGCAAGGCGACGAGGGACGTGCGCGTCTTTACGGCATGGGGCTTGGGCTGTCTCAACTTGGGGCGGGCCAGCCTGTCAACATCGCCCCCGCCATGCAGATGCTAGAGCAGCGGCAGGCCATGAACACGCTGTCCGATCAGATGCAGAACGGCGGCTTTATGGATATGTTTAGCCCGCAAGAACAAGCCTATCTGGCAACCCT
>JAHDDJ010000110.1 GCA_020629385.1 Erythrobacter sp. | reverse complement strand
CTAGGCGACGTCGCCAATGCCAAGATCACCCAGCTTTCGGTAGAGCGTAGAGCGGCCGATGCCAAGGCGGCGCGCGACTTCGGTCATGCGGCCACGGTAATGACCGATAGCGAGGCGGATGACATCGGCCTCGATCTCTTCCAGCGGTCGCAAGTTTCCATCTGCGGTGTAAAGCATTACGCCGACACCGTCCTGGAACGGGTTGAGGCTGTCATCTTCGACTTCACCAACAACTTCGGATAATTGCGGGAAGCTTTCTGCGGTCAGTGTTTCGCGGTCGCAGAAGACGGCGGCACGGAACAGTACCGCTTGCAACTGGCGGACATTGCCCGGCCAGTCGAACGCCGACAGCAACGCCAGCGCGCTGTCGCTTACGGTAATATGCCGGAGACCGGGCTGCTCGCCGATCCGAGCGAGGAAATGGCGGGCCAGAGCCGGAATATCGCTCTGCCGTTCGCGAAGCGGTGGCAGACTGATTTTGGTCGGCGAGATGGCTGCGAGCAATTCGGGATGGAAATGCCCGACATTGTTTTTTTCGTCGCTCATATCATCGAGCGGGAGGTTGGTTGCGCACAGCATTCGCACGTCAACGCGGAAGCCGTGTTTGGCGCCGATAGGTCGTACAATCCCGCTTTCCAGAACTTCTGCCAGTTTCGCCTGAAGTTTGGGGTCAAGCCGATCGATCTCGTCCAGAATCAAGGTTCCGCTATCGCAATTCTGGATCGCGCCCGTCTGGCGGTCGAAAGCGCCGGGAAACGCGTTTGGTTCATGTCCGAACAACACCGATTCAATCGAATTGGCCGGAATACTTCGCACATTTATCAGGCGGAACGGCGCTTTGGCGCGGGGGCTGGCTGCGTGCATGGCGCGGAGTAGCATTTCCTTGCCGGTCCCGCTTTCACCTTGGATCAATACCGGGCCATGCCCGCGTGCGGCCTTTGCAGCTTTGGCCAGCGCCGCACGGAAATCGGGAGAATTGCCGATCATCGAGTCGAAATCGAGCGTGGTCGCCATCTTCTCGGTGAGCGGTTGTAATTCGTCCTTGGGCGCTTCGATCTTGGTGGCGCTGCGCAAGGCCTGCATCAGACGGTCGGGAGAGACGGGCTTGATCAGATAATCAGTCGCTCCTGCGCGCATCGCCTCCACAGCGAGCAACGGGCTGGCGCTGGTGGTCAGCATCAGGATCGGCATAGCAGGGCGCCGTGCTTTCAGTTCTTCAATCAGAGAGCAGGCTTCATCGCCCGGCACCCATTGATCGAGAATGATCGCAGAACATTGCATGCCTTCGCGCGTGCCGAGTGTTGCAATCGCGGTTTCGGAATCCTTGACTACAAGCGTGCGCCATCCCTCGCGAGCGGCGAGCGCAGTGATCAGCCTGCTTTGTGCAGGCTCGTCATCGATCAGCATCAGAAGGCGTGTGTCGCTGTCTGCCATAATCCCCAAACATGTCCCGTTGCGGTACAGTCCGTGCATTTAACGGGCAGGAGTAAAGGTCTGATTAAGGCTAAGAAGAGGTTTCGGCTTTTTGGAGGGAAGGCGCTTCTGCCACTTGATGCTTTGCAGGCGGCGCGATAGACCGCGCATTCAAGTTTTAACTCTCTTGCAAAGATAGGGGATCCGTCATGGCTTCGGCAAATGACATGAAAGAAGCAAACAAGACCTACAATTCCTTCATCGCAAATCTGAAATGGACTGTGCCGCTGATCTGCGTGATCACCGCCATCGTCATTGTTTTGATCGCTAGCTAAGCTCGCGCAGTTGCATATTGCAGCCCTGAAAGAACGCGCAGAGGGGGAAAAGCGCGTTTCGATCACGCCAGAGACGGTGAAGAAATTCATCGCCTTGGGCGCGAGTGTTGCGGTCGAGAAAGGCGCGGGTGAAAACGCGTCCATCTCTGATGCGGACTATATCGATGCCGGAGCTACGGTGCTTTCTGCGGCCAAAGTGGCAGCGGATGCCGACATAGTGCTGGGCGTGCAGGCTCCTGATCCCAAAACGCTGAAAGGTGCGAAAGAGGGCGCATGGGTGGTAGCCACATTCGACCCTTTCGGTGCTCCGGATCGTGTGAAAGCCTACGCGAAGGAGGGGCTTGAGGCTCTGTCGATGGAATTCATGCCGCGCATCACGCGTGCGCAGAGCATGGATGTCCTCTCCAGCCAGTCAAACCTTTCCGGCTATAAATCGGTTGTTGCTGCGGCGGATGAATATGGCCGCGCCTTTCCGATGATGATGACAGCTGCCGGGACTATTTCGGCGGCAAAATGCTTTGTCATGGGCGTCGGCGTTGCCGGTTTGCAGGCCATCGCGACGGCCAAGCGTCTGGGCGCGCAGGTCTCTGCAACCGATGTCCGTTCCGCCACCAAAGAGCAGATTGAATCGCTGGGCGCGAAGGCTGTGTTCGTGGAATCGGTCGAGGGTATCGAAGGTGAGGGCAGTGGCGGCTACGCGACGGAAATGAGCGAGGAATACCAGAAGGCGCAAGCCGAACTGGTGTCCAGCCATATTGCCAAGCAGGATATCGTCATCACGACCGCGCTCATCCCGGGCCGTGCAGCGCCGCGGCTGATTTCGGACGCGCAAATTGCTACGATGAAACCGGGCAGCGTGATCTTCGATCTTGCAGTCTCGCAAGGTGGCAATGTCGAAGGCAGCAAGCCAGATGCAGTGATCGAGAAACATGGCGTGAAGATCATGGGCTATTCCAACACGCCCAGCCATCTGGCGGCGGATGCGTCAGCACTGTTTGCCCGAAACCTGTATAACTTCCTGTCTGCCTTCTGGGATACAGATGCGGGCAAGCCCATCCTTGACGAGGAAATAGGCGATGCGATCCGCCTGACCCAAGGTGGCAAAATTGTAAATGAGAGGCTGACTTCATGAGAAGATTGATTTGTGTTGGTTTGGCCATGACATTGGCCGGATGCGGCGCGCTTGGCGGTGGGGCATATGGCGCGCAGGAAGCCAAGGATGGTGCGGCGTTCAGGCTGGAAGCGCGTGAAATTGTCGGCCGGTTAAACCCGGTTTGCCCTTATTCGGAAAATGCGGACCAGCTGGCGCGTTATGACGAACCAAAAGCGCGGTATGCCAAGCTGAAGGAATGGGTGGCAGACACGCCATTTGCCGTCGACCTTGCGGTCATCGAAGCAGATTACGAGCAATATTGGACAGCCAATGTCGCTGAATGCGGTCCGGTCGATACAGACGACAGCATCGCCACACTGAACGGTGAACTGGAAGCGCTCAATGCGCGTCTGTCAAACCTCGAACAAATGGCCGGAGTGATCTGAGCCGATCCCAATTCTGACGAAAGGCCGCTGACGTGGACTTTATCTCGATACTTTCGATCTTCGTTATGGCCTGTTTCGTCGGCTATTATGTGGTGTGGTCGGTAACGCCCGCTTTGCACACGCCCCTGATGGCAGTGACCAATGCGATTTCCTCGGTCATCATCGTGGGCGCGCTGATTGCGTCGGCGGAGGCTGGAGGCTTGGTTGCCAAATGGCTGGGACTGCTTGGAGTGGTGCTGGCCAGCGTCAATATCTTTGGCGGCTTTGCTGTGACCGAGCGCATGCTGGCGATGTATAAGAAGAAGGAGAAGAAGTGATGCTTTCTCTCCTTGCTTCAGGCGTCGCTGGAACCGGTGTGCCCGCTTGGGTGGCGCTGGCATATCTCGCTTCGGGTGTTCTCTTCATTCTCGCTTTGCGCGGGCTAAGCTCGCCGCAAACCAGCCGTGCAGGTAACCGCTTCGGCATGATCGGTATGCTGATTGCCGTCGTCACCACCCTAGTCACGCACGAGATCGCCAATATTGTCGAGATCGGTGTGGCTATTTTCCTTGGCGGGATCATCGGTTTCACTATTGCCCGCCGCATCGCGATGACAGCGATGCCGGAACTGGTCGCAGCATTTCACTCACTCGTTGGTCTGGCGGCTGTACTGGTCGGCTGGGCGGCATTTCTCGAACCGGGAGCATTCGGACTGCTGGTCGATGGCTCTATTGGGAAAGTCAGCCGCGTTGAAATGGCTCTGGGCGTGGCGATTGGGGCAATCACCTTCTCCGGCTCGGTGATAGCCTTCGCGAAACTGTCGGGCCGGATGAGCGGGTCGCCGATCCTGCTGCCGATGCGCCATGTGATCAATCTGGGCGTACTGGTCGCGATTATCGCGCTCACGGCCCTGTTCACCATAGGCGCGGTCGCGAGTCAGGAATATTTCATCGCCATAACCGTGCTGGCGTTTATTGTGGGCTTCCTGCTGATTATCCCGATTGGCGGGGCGGATATGCCGGTCGTGGTATCGATGCTGAACAGCTATTCGGGTTGGGCCGCGGCTGCGATGGGTTTCACGCTGGGCAACACTGCGATGATTATCACCGGCGCGCTGGTTGGCGCATCGGGAGCGATCCTCAGCTACATTATGTGCAAGGCGATGAACCGCAGCTTCATCAGCGTGATTGCAGGCGGGTTCGGCGCCGAGGATGGTGGCGGCGCTTCGGGCGAACCGCGCGAACAACGCCCTTATAAGCAAGGTAGCGCGGCAGACGCAGCCTTCATGCTGGAGCAGGCGGAAAAGGTCATCATCATTCCCGGTTACGGTATGGCAGTTGCACAGGCACAGCACGCCCTGCGCGAAATGTGCGACCTCCTTGAAGAGAAAGGCGTCGAGGTGAAATTCGCCATCCACCCCGTTGCCGGACGTATGCCGGGTCATATGAATGTGCTGCTGGCGGAAGCCTCTGTCGATTACGACAAGGTCTTCGAGCTGGAAGACATCAACAGCGAATTTGCGCAGGCGGATGTGGCCTTCATTATCGGCGCAAACGATGTGGTGAACCCGGCGGCAAAGACAGACAAATCCTCACCTATTTACGGCATGCCGGTTTTCGATGTGGACAAGGCCAAGCAGGTCTTTTTCATCAAACGCAGCATGGGCGGCGTGGGCTATGCCGGGGTCGATAACGACGTGTTCTATATGGACCAGACGATGATGCTTCTGTCCGATGCGAAGAAGATGGTCGAAGAGATCGTCAAGAGCCTAGACTGATGCGCAAACTGCTCTTTGCCATTGTCGTTCTGGCGCTGCTCGTCGTGATTGCGGTTCAGACAGGCGCAGCAAAGCCGCTGATCCGCGCCCAGGTCGAATCCGCCTTGCTCGAATCCGGCATGTCGGAAAAACGCGCCGATTGCATGGCTGCGCGAATGGTGGATCGGTTGTCGATTGGCCAGTTGTATAATCTGCGTCAGGCGATGGCTCCCCGCGAAGGCGAGCCGGAACGTGCTGACAGTGTCGGCGAGCTCGTCAAACGCTTGCGCCGGACCGAGGATGCAGAAGCCGTAGCAGTTGTGACCACCAGCGCTGGTCTATGCGCGATCGGTATCGGTTGAGGTCCGTCAGGCTCTGGTAAACGTCGCTGTCCGGCAAAAGACCACTACGCAGCCTTTGACTTTCAGCGTATTCCCGCTGCGCCAGACTTGTGCGTTGAAATAGCGTCCGTCCTCGGGGCTATAGCCTTTGCCTTTGTAGCGCGTGCCATCGGCTTTCAGGTTCCAGAAAATGCGTAATCCCAGCAGTTTGCGACTGCGTTTCGCTTTGTCCGGATTTTCCGCATCGCGCGCGCCGCCTGCTGGCTCTGGCACCAGAAACTTCGAAATTTTGCCGCACATCGATGCGCCGCATTTGTAGAACTGGATCACCGATTTTCCATCATCCGTTTTCCAGTTGCCTGCGATGGAAGCGGGCGCGGCTTGCGCTGGCACTGCGAAACCGGTGAGAAAAGCGGCCGGTAGAGCCCATTTGGCAAATGTCATCGTGCAATCCTCTTCGGCGATGCGGTGTGTCTCAGGACATTCGTACGAAACCGGCACTTGGTTTCATTGGAATTTTGAGACAGAGTGTATCTCTGGAGAGGGAGACTTGGAATGATCAAGCTGAACACACACTGTCTTGTTGCCGCATCGCTTCTGGCCATGTCGAGCGCGGCCTGGGCAGAAACGCACAGCATCAATGCAGGCGAAGGCGCGCAGGAGCGTTTGCAGGAAGCGCTGATACTGGCTGAACCGGGCGATGAAATCGTGCTGGGCGCGGGCCGCTTTGCGCTGACCGATGGCCTAAGCCTGGATGTCGATAATGTCACGGTGCGCGGGCAAGGCATGGATACGACCATCCTCGACTTCTCCGGTCAGCAAGGTGCTGGCGAGGGGCTGCTTGTGACCAGTGACAATGTCGTTCTGCGCGATTTCGGTTTGGAAAACAGCAAGGGTGACGGGATCAAATCCAAGGGCGCGGACAACATTGTCTATTACATGCTGCGCGTGGAGTGGACACGCGGCCCCAATCCGGAAAACGGAGCCTATGCGATCTATCCTGTCGAGAGCGAAAATGTCCTGATCGATAGCGTCACCACGTCCGGCGCGTCGGATGCGGGCATCTATGTCGGCCAGTCTAAAAACATCATCGTCCGCAATTCGGTGGCGAAATACAATGTCGCCGGGATCGAGATCGAGAACAGCTATGGCGCGGA
>JAHDDJ010000548.1 GCA_020629385.1 Erythrobacter sp. | reverse complement strand
ACAGCGCGCCGGTAATCGGTGACTTTTCCGTCAGGAACCTCTTGCTCCCAAGCCTCCATAACCTCCAGCGCGCCTTGCTCGATTGACCAATTGGCCATCCATTCAGCAGCTTCCAGATATTTGTCTTTATTGTCGGCATTTACGGGCAAAACCGCACAAGCAATATACATATGAACACCCTCCTGTTTTAGCGCCTTAGCACAATTCCAAAAAATCAAGATTGTCTGAATGCCCAGCGCAAGGTCCGGCCTGCAGCATGGGCGGCGAGTTTGGCCGGCACGGCGCGCAAGCCCGGGGCATCGAGACCCAGCATCTGTCTTGCGTAAGGCGGAAGTAGGTCGACTGCGGCAGTGCCGAGCATTTGCTGGACGCCGGGCGGCGTACCTTCCGGTTTTTGCGTCAGCACCAGGCGGGCAACTTCCGATGCTTCCGGGCTAGCGCGCAATTGGCTGCGGAAATGCCGCATCAGCTTTTCTGCTTCGTTTTTGGTCGCCGGCACAGGATCAGCGCCCAGCTTGCGTGCGATGATGGCGAATTGCCGGAAATATTCGTCCTGATCAGCAAAACTCATGCCGGGCTTTACATAAACCAGATACGCTTCGAGAAAACTGATCGCTTCTGCCACATGCACCCATGCCAGAGTCTCTGGATTTTGCGCCGAATAGGGTGTCCCATCAGGCAAAGACCCGTTCACCTGGGCATGAATGCGATTGACCCGGGCTACAATTTTGTCGGCCTCATCACGGTGTCCAAAGGTGGTGATGGCGATGAATTTGGCAGTGCGTCTGAGACGCCCGTGCATATCCTCGCGAAAATTGGAATGGTCCAGAACACCCTGAAGGGCGTGCGGGTGTAGCATCTGCAAAAGCAGGCTTCGAATACCGCCAATCATCATGGATACAGCATCGGCATGCACCATCCGAATGGGAGTATCTTTCTCAAACAGAGCGTCGTCCGATGGCGGAACCGGTTGCTCACCAGCGTCGGTGTCGTTGAACACCGCACGTACGCGATCGACGAGGCGCTGCCGGATGATGTCGGACGGTTTCATGTCGTCAGGATGACATGATTG
>JAHDDJ010000547.1 GCA_020629385.1 Erythrobacter sp. | reverse complement strand
CTTGGTTGGCGAACAATGGAGGAGCGACAAGTTCAGATATTTGTAATACATCAGCGATTGTGTGGACGCATGATTATAGTCCTGGCGATGAGAATACAGGATGTGGAGCATCAGGATCAGTTTTGGTAACATTCACAGCGACAGACAATTGTGGATTGCAATCAACGACAAGTGCAACAATTACAATAGTAGATACGACGCCACCGACGATGGATGTATCCGCTTCAGACCAAACGGTAGAGTGTGATGGATTAGGTAATGTAGCTCAGTTGAATGCCTGGTTGTCAAGTAATGGAGGAGCGAGTGCATCTGATGTATGTAGTGCAGTAACCTGGAGCAATGATTTTGTGGCCTTAACGGATGATTGTGGAGCGACCGGTACAAGATTGGTAACCTTTACAGCGACAGATGATTGTGGTAATTTCACGACAACGACAGCGACCTTTACGATAGAAGATACGACAGTACCGAGTATAGATACCCCAGCGAGTGATCTAAACTTGGAATGTGATAATGCAAATCAGCAGGCAGCAATAGATGCTTGGTTGGCGAACAATGGAGGAGCGACAAGTTCAGATATTTGTAATACATCAGCGATTGTGTGGACGCATGATTATAGTCCTGGCGATGAGAATACAGGATGTGGAGCATCAGGATCAGTCTTGGTAACATTCACAGCGACAGACAATTGTGGATTGCAATCAACGACAAGTGCAACAATTACAATAGTAGATACGACGCCACCGACGATGGATGTATCCGCTTCAGACCAAACGGTAGAGTGTGATGGATTAGGTAATGTAGCTCAGTTGAATGCCTGGTTGTCAAGTAATGGAGGAGCGAGTGCATCTGATGTATGTAGTGCAGTAACTTGGAGCAATGATTTTGTGGCATTAACGGATGATTGTGGAGCGACCGGTACAAGATTGGTAACCTTTACAGCGACAGATGATTGTGGTAATTTCACGACAACGACAGCGACCTTTACGATAGAAGATACGACAGTACCGAGTATAGATACCCCAGCGAGTGATCTAAACTTGGAATGTGATAATGCAAATCAGCAGGCAGCAA